>JAUHXI010000092.1 GCA_030426875.1 bacterium | reverse complement strand
TGGGGAGAACACGAGGTGGAATCATCTTTATTTCCTTTATTCATTGTTTTACCCGCTCGTTTCTCCCCAGGCCCCTAGCCTTACCGGGAAATCAACACTTATTTATAGGGTTTGGAATGATTTTAGATTTTTTTATGGAATTGGTTCAAACTAGAAATCTACTGATCCCACGTGAGGGTTAGGAAAGATCTTTTTGAGTTGTGCTATAATCAAGCTGAGCCTTAAAAAATACACGAAATGGAAGTCGCCTATCTCAATGCTGAAGGGTTTTCGATTGATATTAGTTTTTTTGATGCCTTTGTTGTTAAGTTGAGGGGTCAGATTGAGGTGAGGCCTGGTATTTTGAATGTGGTGTTTGTGAATGATGAGTACATTCATGCTTTAAATAAGGCTTACCGAGGCAAGGATAAGCCGACGGATGTGTTGTCCTTCAACTACGAAAATGAGGATGGGCTTGATTCTAATGAGGAGTTGCTGGGGGAAATTTATGTGAGCGTGGAGACGGCAGAGCGGCAGTCGGTGGAGCATCAGCTGTCTCGTCCTGAGGAGTTGGCTAAGTTGATTGTGCATGGAATTTTACATGTGCATGGCTACGATCATGTGGAGGATGCGGACTACAAAAAGATGTTTGCGGTGGAGCAGGCAATTTTGGGCAAGATAGCCGGAGAATTCCTTCATTGAAAAAAGCTTGACACAATTAATTAGGCGGTATATAGTGACCTCCTTATTTTTTGAATTTAAACATTATGGCAGGATCACCTAGTTCAGGGCCAGCTCCAATTATGAGTCGTTTAAGTAATTATGCAAAGAGTCCCAAGGTATGGGCCATTGGCGCTCCTATTGCCGCTGTTGCTGCTCTTGCTGCTGTCATTGGATTGTCTGGCTGCCCCTCGGAAGAAGCAAGTTCTTCTCCAGCCACTCTTATTAAACATTATCGATCTAAAGCATTAAAAATAACTGCTGACGAACTTGCCAAGAATAATACTGAGCTCCTCGAAGCCAATGCTCAATTGCTAGAGGATAATAAAAATGTGGTGCAGGAGAAGGATTCTTTAGAGGTAGGTTATATTGTTCGTGATTTAAGTCGACACAATATAGCTATTAAAAATGCTCGTGAATTAAGAGCTTGTTTAGAAGATGGGGGATTGGGCGAAGAGGGTGTTTCCGCACCAGTTGCTGGTGCAAATTCCACTAATACCTTTAGATTGGATTATAGATTTGGTACAACGGAACCTGCTAAAAATTTAGCTGTGATTTCACGAGGGTATACTGTGGGTGAAGGGGTCACTGTTTTAATTGATGGCTCCGTTCCTCTTTCAATTCTTGATCCAGCCTTGAATTTTACACAAAAAACTCGTCCTGATGGAACCTTGGATCATTGTTTTGAAGGTGACATTGAGGAAAAAGATGTTGAGTCGGGTCCAATCAAAAAAAAGCTTGTTCTAACTGGCTATCAGGAGGTTTCTTGTTCACCTTATAGAGCAACATTTGAAAAGGCCATTGCTCAAGGGGTAGATGCTTGTGAAGAGGCTGAAGAGATTGAAGTGGTTGAACCAGACTCACCATTTAAATCACTTTTCCCCAATGTTTTAAATTTAGGTGCAACCTACCTCAATGGTCAGATTGCTAAATTCGAAAGCGACCCTGAAGATTCAGAAGGCGTTTTAATTGGTGAAGCCACGGTTGATTGCTCTCCATGTATTAAACTTGATAGGCCTTGGGATGAAGGATGGGGCCTTGAGGGCTCTATGGCAGGCACTTACTGTCTCGATTAAAGCATCCAGCGTCAAATCATTCGCAAATGAGAGTGCGGTCTCAGACCCACTCTCATTTTTTAATCAAGCCAGCCGGCGTTCAATTCGCTCATTGATCCGTGTCACCAGCTCATAATTGATCGTATTACAATGCGCTGCCAGTTCCTCCACCGTGATCTCATCTTTCCCCTGCCTACCAATCAAAACCACCTCATCCTCCACCGTCACACCTCGAACACCCGTCACCTCCACCATCAGCATATTCATGCACACCCTCCCTCTAATAGGCGCCCGCTTTCCTCGAATCAACACCTCCCCCACATTGCTTAGTGCTCGAGGGAACCCATCATAATAACCCACCGGCAACACCGCAATCAAACCATCAGTAGGCATTTTGTAGGTGCAGTCATAGCCAATCAAAGCCCCCTTCTCAACCACTTTTAGTTGAGCCACCCTCGTCCTCCAAGACAGGGCAGGGGATAGGTCCATCCTTTTTCCAGATTTATCAGCCAACTCCTTAACCTTGTCACTTGGCCACAAGCCATAAGCCCCAATGCCCACGCGCACAAAATTATAATGGGTTCCTGGTATCAATACAGTCGCCGCCGTGTTGGCACAGTGTTTAAAATCAGGCTTCAAACCGCTCCTATCCACCATTTGAATGGCTTTTTTAAATTTTTTTAGCTGAAAATCAGCATAATTTTGACCCGCTTCACCCTCCTCAACATTCGAAAAATGAGTCGAAATCCCTCTCAATTTCAAGTTTTTACAGGCTTTAATGACCTCAATAAAATCAGGCAAATCTTCCATCAAAATACCTTGACGGTGATTTCCCGTCTCAATTTTTAGATGAACGTTCACCACTTTTTTCAATCGCCCCAAAGCCTCGAGGATTTCTAAACGATAAACCACTAAATCACATTCCAATTCCACTATTTCATTCAAACGCTCCTCCGGCACATAGCCCATCACTAAAATAGGAGAAGTGATGCCTGCCTTTCTGAGTGATCGAGCCTCATAAATCGCATTCACACACAGGTAGTCAACCCCAGCCTCCACAAAAACTCTCGCTGTCTCCATGAGTCCATGACCATACGCATTCCCCTTAACGGCCACAGCCAAAGCCACCTGGTGGCTCAGGTGATCACGAAAAGCCTGGATATTCTGCCCCAAAGCCTGCCTTGAGATAGTGAGCCAGTTTAATGCCATGATGAGGGTTCCTATTTGAATGGGCTAATCCAACGAAGCGACTGCTGAAGTGCTGTTGATATGTAGTGGGTTTTCTGCAGCAATCATGGTCTCAACCTTTGGATCCAATTCTGCAAGAGAGGTGGCACTGGCAATGGCCATGTCATAATCTTGTATGCTTGAAATCAGTGCGGTGCGCTGAGCCTCTAAATCTCTAAGCTCAGAACCAAGGTTGGCACTCTTGTTGGTGTGAGCCAGGTATGCCAGGCTGACAACAGCCACAAGAACGATCGTCAAAAAAGTGAGGGAAGTGGTACCAAATTCAATCGTTTGCGAAAGGGTCTTTTTACGCACGGATTTGCGAGTTTTATGCTCAATAAATAAAGCTGAAGCCATGTATTTGTGTGTTTGTATTGGTGAGTTGAGATTTATCATAGTCGCTCGGCTCCCCTGAGTTTCGCACTGCGAGACCGGGGATTAGCGGATGCCTCTAACCTGTTAGGTATTATAGGCTTCCTGGTTAAGATATAAAGGGTTTTTTCAAAATTACATTGACAGATAAGAATTTCCTGGGGGCAAATACAATTTTTAACCTGGTCTTTAAAGAAGCGTTTCACCATTCGATCCTCCAATGAATGGTAAGAGATAACGACCAAACGGCCTCCTTTTTTAAGGACTCTCAGAGCCGATTCCAAAACTTTTTCTAGCACCTCGAGCTCACGGTTCACATAAATCCTCAACGCTTGAAACGTTTGAGTGGCAGGGTGCGTTTTACTCTTGCCTTTGCTAGCTCCAGCAATGATGTGGGCCAATTGAGCTGTGCTTGTGATGGGACTTTCCTTCCGCGCCTCGACGATGGCCTTGGCGATAGGTCTAGACCGTCGCTCATCTCCATAATGAAAGATGATGTCAGCCAAATCTTTTTCGCTATAACTGTTCACCACTTTTTCAGCTGTGACATTGCTACGTTGGTCAAAACGCATGTCCAGTGGTCCATCTTTTTGAAAGGAGAAGCCACGCTCAGCCTCTTCGATATGAGGGGATGAGAGGCCTAGGTCGAGCAAAATGGCATCAGGTTGAAAGTTATTTTTTTTAACCTGCTCTTCCAGATTTTCAAAGTTATCATGAACGAAGGTGATCTGGTTTTCATATTTCTTGAGACGTTTTTTGGCCTCTTGTAAATTTCGCTCATCTTGATCAAAGGCCATCAATTGACCTGTGGGGCCGATTTTTTCTAAAATCGCTGCACTGTGGCCACCCAAACCAAGGGTGCCATCGATCACGTTTGTATTTGCCGTTAGGTTTAAAAGATCAAGGGTTTCATTAAGTAAAACGGGAATGTGGGTCAAGTCAGGCATAAAAATTTAGGACACGGGAAAAAACGCACCTGAGGAGCGTTTGAAAATATTATGATGTACAAAAAGCGTGTACAAACCCTCTGTTTTTTTGTTTTTTTGTTCGCTCATTTTTGTTTTACACACTTAATCTAAAGTGTATACAAATTGTGGTCAATAACAAATTTTGTGTTCAGTAAAAATGAACTTGATGGATTTTATTTTTTATTGCTTATTATATTTTAACTACAAGGTGATTAGCGGTAGTGAATCAATACAAGCTCCTCCAATAGAAGCTCTGACTCATGGCGCATTCTCACACGTTGAGAAAAAGAGGGTTTCATTCCGGTCCCAAAATTTGACATGAAACCCACTTAAATGCGATAATTCAATATTATCACATAAATTGCAATGTCATGATGCGAAGCTTTACAAGGGGAATAAAGCTCAGCCTTGGCCTTGCACTGAGTCTGAATGTAGCTGCTTGTGATCAAAAAATGGGAGACATAGGTAAGAATCGAGAGTTGATTGGCAAATTAATGATTAGAGAATGTAGTAAGACAATGAACGATGGTATCCGAGTTGATTTTGTTAGATTTGGGACTCCTGAGCACCTTCCACAATGTGAAGATGAGGTTGCTGCAGTAGCTTTTAATGGGGTGAGTAGTGATGCTAAAACTTGGGCTCAATTTGCCTGGAATATGCCGGAGGAGGAGCGAAATAAATTCATCGCCATCGATCTGTCTGGCGGAAGTATGACCAATGGGCTAAAATTGAAAGAGAGAGAAATCAACCCCTTGTCCATCGCCAATAAATTAAAGCCATTTTTAGACGATGTGTTTGAGGGGGTACAAAATCCTTTGTTGATCGGGCATTCTGCAGGAGCAGCCGTGGCTATTTTTGCAGGTGACACCTTTAAAGGGGCAGATGCAGTGGTATTCGATCCCGTTTTGGGTGCAAAAAGCACCGATGTCTTTTTGCCATCAAGAACAGCCCCATATGCCTGCAAAGTATCAGTTGCATCCGAAATATTGAGGCGGGGTGCGGTGGCTGAAAAAACTGGTCCATTCGCACCAGACCTCATTGCTCTTCGAAAAAAAGAGGTGGGTGAATTGGCTTCATTGAGCAATGTCTGCTTGAGTGTGATCGGTGATGATGGAGTTCTGATTCCTGACCCCTGCAGTCAAACCCCAGTCAAACGCCTAAGGCTTGACATGCAACAACACTGCACAGGCGCTAGAGGTTACACGGATTCCGTTCGGAAGGTGCTTAGGCTCGCCTGGAGTGATGAATATGCCAAGGTCATAGCAAGAAATGTCAGACGAATCACCGTTATTCTTGCCATGCAAGATGGTGTTTTGGATCCAAAAAAAACGGAAGCCCTGACTCAATGCCTTGGAATAAAACTCATTGAAACAAGTGGGGGACATGAGGCGATCGTTACACACCCTAAAGAATCATATGAGGCCATGTCAGCGGCTGTCAATAGTGGTGTTTATGAGGGGTAAATGTTGGCTGGGTTATGAATTACAAACTCACGCTCATTGAGGTGTCTGAGTGTCGTGACTTTAAAGAGGGGCATTCAGTGATTATTGATTGTAAGCCTATTTTTCTCATGTTAAAATTTAAATAGTATTAAGGTATTTTCACTGACTCACTGTTTTGTAAATAAAATATTGTATATATTGTTTATTGTATCTTTATATCTTTTTCGACACAAGCAACAAATTAACGAGCACCATCATTTTTCATAGAT
>JAUHXI010000091.1 GCA_030426875.1 bacterium | reverse complement strand
AAGTAATAATCCCACCCCTCAGCCAAAATACCCTTAAATCCCATCTCACGAATGAATTCAGCAATTTCACTGCTGTAAATCAACTCCGTGTTGCGAAAAACAGTCGGTTTTTTCTTAAAGATTTTCTGAATAAGCTTTTGATGTTTCAAGATTTGCTCTGCAAACTCTTTTTTTGAAAAAAGCCAGGAGAGGGAGTGGTAATACGTTTCACTTAGAATTTCAACTTGCCCGGTTTTGACGAGAGCCTTGAAGGAGTCGAGCACATCTTTTCCAATTTTGCCGTATTCCAAGCATTGCTCGAGAAACACACCCGAAAAAGAGTAGCTGATTTTAAACTCAGGGTGTTTATTGAGCAACTCTAACATCAATTTATTGGTAGGAAGATAACCCTTGCGCGCCACTTTTTCAAAAATAGCCTTGTTCCGATATGCCTCAGGCCCATCGAAATAATCCTCCTTTTGCCCCATTTCAAACGCACTGCATTTGGAGAGGCGGTAGGGTTGATGGACCTGGAAGTAGAAGCAGACCGATTTGTTGTATTCTTTTTCTTTTTTCATCTTGTTCTGTCTTTGAGTTTTTATAAAATGTTAAATATTGAATATTGAATGTTAAATATTAAAAGACCTATTTATATTTGAATGTGGCGCAAGTCTTTATCTCACTTTAATATTTATTATTTAACATTTTATATTTAAAAATTAATTAAAGTGGCTATTAAACCAGCGGATTAACAATTTTGTTATAAGTTTTAGCAATTTCCCCCGCCTGATCATGCCAGGTTAGTTGACCAAGCTCTCGCTTACTGTGATCCCTAAGGACCTTGCTGAGAGCTGGATACTTGAGGGCTGCAATGATTTTTTCAGCCATATCATCCACATCCCAAAAATTCACCCGAAGCGCGCTCTTAATCACCTCACTCACCCCAGACTGCTTAGAAATAACGACAGGGGTGCCCTGGCGAATGGCCTCAAGGGGTGTTATTCCAAACGGCTCAGACACTGATGGCATTACATAAAGATCGGCTTCGGCATAAGCCTGAGCAATCTCCTCCCCTTTCAAAAACCCTGAAAAAAGAACATTGCGCTCAATCTTCAAGTCAATCGCCATCTTAATCACCTGTTCCATCATGTCTCCATCCCCCGCCATGATGAATTTGACGTTTTTCATATGACTGAGCACTTTTTGAGCCATGTGCAGGAAGTAATCGGGACCTTTTTGCATGGTCATGCGACCTAGAAAGAGCACAATTTTATCTTTTTTTTCGAGATGGTGGGTCTTTTGGTATTGTTTGAAATTTGGCCGGACAGCATTATGGACAACATCAATTTTCCATTCAGGAACACCATAGTGCTCCATGAGCATTTTCTTAGTATAGTGACTCACAGCAATCACACGATCGGCGTTTTCCATCCCCCGCCGCTCAAGATCATAGACCTGTTGATTTGGATTTTCGCCACTGCGATCAAATTCCGTGGCATGCACTTGCATCACAAGCGGCTGATTAGAAAGTTTCTTAGCTTGAACCCCTGCCTCAGCTGTGAGCCAATCGTGCACATGAATCACGTCATGATCAACCTTATTCGCGTGAACCGCTGCCTGAGAAGCATAACGGTGAACCTCCTCCATAATATTATGACCATAAATCGCATCAGGCTCCTCCTCATTTTTAAATTTATTTTGCACCTGCCTCTGATAACTTTCTTCGGAAGTAGAATAAGGACTGTAAAGCGCAGTAGGAATATTTTTCACCTGAACCATCCCACCAGACTGGCCAGCAGAAAGGATTTTAAAAAAACCGGGATCATACATTTGCATAGCAGGGTTGGTCTTTGGTAAAACCAAAAACACTTCATGCTGATGACCGAGCAAGCCTTCGACAATCCCTTGGCACGCAACGCCAAGGCCTCCGCTTTGAATCGGGGGGAATTCCCACCCATACATCAGCACTTTCACTTGTTTTGGTTTTTAGTTTTATTCGTGATTCATCATGGGGAGGGGCGTTTCAATAAATCTACGCATTATAGCAAAAAAAGGCTTAATTATCAAGTGTCCTGGCTTGCACATTCTTTATTATATTTCGTGATATTCAAACTGTGGGTCAAAACGACACTTCCCTTGAATGAATTTTCTAAACAAAAATTATAAAATCATTCCAACTCCTATTGTATAGGGATTGATTTTCCGGAAACTTTTGAAGGATCAGAGGATTCGATCAAAAGGGAAAAATACGGTAAAATTGCAGGTGGTATCAGTCGATAACACCTGCAATTTTAACCAAAAACATCATGATCATCACTCCATCCACCTTTCAGTTCCTCAAAGACATCAAAAAAAACAATAATCGAGAGTGGTTTTTAAAAAACAAGGATCGGTATTTAAAAATGAAAGAAGAGCTGGAAGACTTTGCAGAAGTCTGGCATCACAACATTGTAAAATTTGATGAATCCCTCCGCTCACCTCATGAAAAGGGTTATGTTTTTCGGATTTATCGGGATGCTCGTTTTGCAAAAGGTGCCCCCTATAAGACAGGACTCGGGGTGATGGTCGTGAAAGGCGGTCGACCCAAAATGCATGAGCGGGCAGGGTATTATCTGAATGTGGAACCAGGACGTTGCTTTTTAGCGGGCGGCTGCTACATGCCCCCTTCCGATTGGCTTCAGAATATTAGAGAAGCCATTGCAGAAGATGCGAAGCCGTTTAAGAAAATCTTGAACAGCAAGGGGTTTAAAAAATACTTTGAACTGGATGGGCCCCAGCTCAAAACCGCTCCACGGGATTTTTCGAAAGATCATCCAGAAATTGAGCTCCTTAGACACAAAGGCTATATGGCCATGCATCATTTGACCGATAAACAGGTGATGGAGAAGGGTTTTCTTGATTACTTGGCAAAGGCCAGCAAAGCCATGCATCCGTTTGATGTGTATTTGAATGGGTTAATCTGACCTTCATAGGGTGCAGGCATGCCTACTGCCTACGAAGGAGAGATTTTAAAATAGGAATTTTGGCTATTTATTTTTCAAACTCAACCCCAACAAGGCCACCCCCATCGCCACAGAATATTTTAGTTGAGCATCCAAAATCGGAGGTGATTTTTTATTCAATGCCCGGTCAGCAATGAATTTCTGTAATTCTTTCTTACTATCTTTCAAAAATAGCTCATAAATCGACCCCCCCATCACAAAAGCATCCGGGTTAAAAATCAGATTCAAACTCGCTAAACCAAGCCCCAAGTGTTTGACGAGATGTTTTTTTACTTTTTTTGAAGCTGTGGAAGAGGTGGCTAAATCATAAGGTGTGAATTTTTCTTTAATGCCAAGCGCCTTAGCGATTTTTGGTATCCAAGCGCCACTCGTGTTCTTTTCAAATGTATCCAACGCACTGTCCGCACGGAGAATAATGTGAGCCAACTCCCCAGCAAAACCATTTTTCCCGTGAACTAAAGCTCCATCCACCATCATTGCCCCTCCCAGACCAGTTCCAGGCATCACCGCAATTAAATTCTTGTATTTTTGCAACTGAGGTTGCTGACTTTGGGCATATAAAAAGGCATTGGCATCATTTTCGATGTGAATTTTGCATTTGAACCGCCGCTCCAATTCCTCCTTAAGTTTTAAACGTTTAACAGGAAGATGGGGAGCTTTCACCAATACCCCCTTATTCTGATCTACAATTCCCGGAACCGCCACACCAATAGATTCAACGGTGGAATGAAAATACGTTTCAATCAAAGACATCAACTGCTCCACAAAACCTTTCTGACCTTTTTTAGTCTGAGTAGACACCTTTTCCTCGTCAACCAATTCCATTTTAGAATTAAAAGCCTGGAGGAGGATTTTAGTTCCCCCAATATCGATACCAATGTGCCTGGATAGCTTTTTCATGAATTTTTGTTTTTATCTTTCATTTCTATTAAAGCAAAAAAACTTGCCAAAGGTCAAAAAGATATATAAAATGACCCAGCACTTATTATTGATTATCTAATTAATGATCCTCATCATTGTGAGAATGAGTAATAAATTGCAAATAATTTAGTAATTCAGAACCAAATGTCACATAAAAAAGCTGGTGGATCCACTAGAAATGGCCGAGATTCAAACTCCAAGCGTCTTGGTGTCAAACTCTACGGTGGTCAAAAAGTATTAGCTGGAAACATCCTCATTCGCCAAAAAGGCAACAAATTTTTCGCCGGAGAAGGGGTAGGAACCGGCAAAGATTTCACTCTTTTTGCCCTGAAGCCAGGCGTGGTCAAATTTACTGAAAGGCGCCAAAAAAAATACGATGGTCGAATCTTTAAAGATAAAATCGTTCACATTGTTCCAGCACCTAAAAAAACTACAAAAGGAGCTCTAAAAAAAGTAGCCCCTAAAAAAACTGAAACACCTGCGCCAAAAACAAAGGTAGAAGTTACCATTGATAAGGAACCTGCTAAAAAAACAGTTAAAAAAGATTAATTTGTTTAAAATTTAAAAAACCATGTGGCCTCACACATGGTTTTTTTGTTAAAATAGATACTGTGGAAGGCTAAGCACTAACCACTGACCACTAACCACTCATTGAATGTCCGAAGTAGGAGGGTTTGAATCCTTTGATGCACCGGCCGCTGGTGAAGCTAGCGAACAGAGTCAGGAGCAGTTTCGTGAGCAAGCCAAACAAGCTCAAATCGCTGCACGTCAACAGAAAAAAGAAGAGGGAAAGGCCAGGAAAAACGATGACAAGCTCGCTCAAATCATCGTTCAATTTTTGGCACGGACCGATGCTACTGACCTTTTTTTACTCATCTCTCGTTGCGTGGCACAAAATATACCTTCGGAACTCGTGATTGCGGTACTTTCGCTTATAGATCAAACCGCCTTCACCGAAATGGGAAAAATAGCAAGTGAAGCCGAAAATATAAATGCACTGGCCGTAGCCGAGCAAAATTCTATTCATAATCTTTCTGAAGAACAGAGGCAAGCCATTGACCAGTGGCTAAAAAACATTGGAATTGCAGCGGCACATAAGCCACATCGCACACTCGAGAATGTGCTGATCAAAAAACGAGCTGAACGAACCGACGAAATATTCAAAGAAATCTCACCGCCATTCCTGCAGCTTTCTACCTTCATCATGCGGAATTTTTTAGCAATGGATAATACTCAAGTTGACTATGAAATTCTACATGACTTCATGCAATCCGCCTACCTGAAGATGCTGCTTGATTTGGAGGCGTTTGTGAAAGGACAGAGGCATCTAGAAAGTAGCTCATAGTGGCCATAAATATTCATAGGGTTTCAAAAAAATCTACCTCAAAAGCCAGGCCAAATGCAGTCCACTCTACAATTTAAAACTAAAAATTTAAAATTGAACTAGTCCTTCTTCAAAATCGCATGAAACGCATCTTGGGGCAGACTCACACTCCCCATTTGCTTCATACGCTTTTTACCCTTCTTTTGCTTTTGCAATTGCTTGTTTTTACGCGAAACATCCCCCCCATACAAGCCAGCCGTCACATCTTTACGGAAGGCCGAGATGGTCTCACGGGCGACAATTTTACCTCCAATCGCCGCCTGAATGGGAATCGCAAATTGGGCTCGAGGAATGACTTCTTTTAGCTTTTTAGCCAGTCGTCGACCTAACCCTTCCGATTCATTCCGATGACACATCACTGCCAAACTTTCGACCTTATCCCCCATAATCATAATATCCAAACGGCAGAGATTTTCGACCCGATATTCAATGAACTCATAATTCATAGAGGCATAACCAGAACTGACATTTTTGAGCCCGTCATAAAAATCAATGATAACGGTGGCCAAAGGCATTTCAAAAAGAAGTAATACCCGCTCTTGGTCAATGTAGCTCAAATTCTTTTGAACCCCACGTCGCAATTGAACCAACTTCATCACACCACCCACTTTATCTTTGGGGCAAACAATCTCCATTTTAACCCATGGCTCCTCAAGAGAATCAAAAATAGATGGGTCTGGGAGCATCGACGGTGAAGAGATAGTGAGCTGCTCTCCAGATTTCATGTTCACTCGATACGACACAGACGGCGCCGTCATGATCAAGTCCAAATCATACTCTCGCTCCAAGCG
>JAUHXI010000090.1 GCA_030426875.1 bacterium | reverse complement strand
TCATGATCGATGTTTGTTTTCTTAGCTAAGCTAAATAGCTTAATTGATTCTAATTCTACCCCATAAAAAGAGTAAGTCAAAATAATAGTATTCATGCTTCATTTAAACACCCTTAAAGGACCAGAAAATAATTTCTTCACCCTGACTCATCTCAACCTCATTCCCCATATAAAATCCTTACCCCTCCATTTCAACTCTTTTTTTGTTTGTTTTTCTTTTTTTATCATTTTACCCGCTCGTTTCTCCACAAACCCCTAATTTTGCCGGGAAATAAACACTTATTTATAGAGTTTGGAATGATTTTAGATTTTTTTACGAAATTTGTTCAAACTAAAAATCTGCTGATCCGCCTCCTTACAATTTGGCTTGCAATAGATCATTTTTATGATTTTATAACTGATATACTCTATCTTTTTCCCCATTTTTTTGCTATAATATAAAGATTTCTTTGTAAATTCTTGGGGAGTTTGCATGGATTCACATCATTCAAAATAAAAAAATGTTTAAAACAAAACTAAAATCAGGCCTTGTGGCGTTCCTAACCATGTTTCAGTTTTTACTGCTACCAGCCACTGTTTCTGCCGACTTCATAAATGCTCGCGCCTACGGCACTGACACCTTTGCAGGTCATGCCTCAGCTCTCAGTACCTCCATGCTCAACCCCAACCAATCTGTGGTTTTTGTGGTTGAGCGCCCCGACGCCTCTGTGGTCCGTATTCCAGCCGAAGCCAATGCGGCAGGCATTGCCACCGCAGACTTCCTCAGTACCCAATTGGTAGGTGCTTATAAAGTGGCCATCTATCTTGCAGGAACCAACCAGGCTTCGCCACAAAACAATTTTACAGTATATGCAAATGCCCTTTCAGCCAGCCAATCCACCCTCACAGCCACCAAAAAAATGGTGACCGCAGATGGGTCAGATAGCTCATTTTTAACCGTCACGCTTTACGATGATTATCGCAACCCGATTTCAAATCATTACGTGACCCTTATATCCTCCAATCCTGATGTGACTGTAAAAGCCGTTAATGACGGAATTTCTGATGCCTTTGGGCGAGTGAATTTCTCAGTTAGCTCTAGCTATTCTGGAGTCTCTACCTTTACCGCTATGGACACCACGGCCAATGTGCTTTTGTCAGATCGCATGGAGGTGATTTTTTCTGAAAAAGTTCAACCTGCGATTGGTGGCAATTTTCAACTCAACTCGGGGCTGCTATCGGCCAACTTACTCAATGATAATGTTTTACCTGGACCTCTTGACTCATTTGAGATTGAAGATTTACCAACCAGTGTGACCGTCAACACCGACCAAACCCTGACCGTTGTGGCTAAGGATGGCAACGGGAATGTGGCTAAAAATTACACGGGAACCATCGTGATTTCGTCCACGGATGACAATGCGATTTTGCCCAACAATGGCGAATATACGTTTCAACCCGAGGATCAGGGGCAATTCACGTTTAATTTAGCCGCTCGTTTTTCACAAATGGGCAGCCAAACCCTTCAGGTTTTTGATAAAGATGACTGGGATAAAGAAGGTCAATTCGACTTCGAAGTCGTCTCCGGTCAAGCCGTCAATGTGCCTGTCAATGATTCCCTCAGCATCAAGTCTCCCTCAGATGGGGCTGTTTTGGGCAGTGGTTCAGTGGTTTTGAGCGGAAACGGAGACCCAAACATCAATTTAAAAGTTTTTGTTGATGGCATCGAGGTGGACAATTCTCAAACGGATACCGATGGCTTCTTCATGTACACCGTTAACAACCTATCGGCTGGTCAACACACCTTTTATGTAATGAGTGATTTTCAACAGGTTTCAGAATCAGTGACGGTAACCATCGATACGTTACCCCCTGTGCTCAACACCATTCAGATCACACCCAATGGTGTGATTTCACCCGGACAACTCTTGAACCTCGTGGTCAATTCCGAACCAGGTTTAGACGTGGTTAGAGTCCGCATGCAAGGAGTCGAAAAAGAACTCCTTCCCACCCAAGGACAATCGGGTGCTTATTCTGGATCGGTGGCCGCTCCTGCTTTGGCTGGCAGCTATCCCGTGGACGTGACGTTGATTGATGATCTGGGTAACCAGTCACAACTGTTGGCCCAAACTCAAATTTTAGTGCAAGACAATGTCATTCGTTTTCCTGCCAAGGTGCAAAACCTAGAAGCCATTTCTGGCGACACAGAAGTCAATCTGATGTGGGATCCCATCACAGGTCATACCACTCAAGTAGTCAGTTATAACGTTTACTATGGCACGAATTTCAATCAACTTGATCAAGTGTTTCAAACCAAAGGAGCGGACACTTCTCTTAGATTCACCAAGCTGCAAAACAACGTCCAATATTTTTTTGGAGTTAAGGCAGTGGACGCTAAAGGCGTCGAAAGTGAGCAAATGAGCGCTTTGATTGCTGTCACACCCAGCTCGGATGAGCCAGAAGTGGTTCAAAGCCAAGAGGATGATGTGATGGCTGAGCTTGAACCCTTCATGGATCCAGAGGTGGTGGTTGAAGATTTCTTTGAAGCTCAAGCGCCATCAGAAGATCCAGTGGTTCTGTATGAATCCGCAACAGAAACAGTGACACCTCCAATTCAAAATACTAAACATCCTTTAATGGGAGTAGTACACAGTCAAATGGTCACCCTGACCTGGGAATCATTTGCCGGAGTTCAGGCCAATGCTTACAAGGTGAATTTTGGATTGAATTCAGGTCAGTACAATGATTATATGATAGTGCCCGGCACTCAAAACACAGCCATGGTTCAAGATTTAATCAATGACATGCCATATTATTTTGCAGTAGAGGCGTTGGATGCCAATGGCAAGCCCATTTCACCTCTTTCAGATGAATTCATGGGAACCCCTTCCTCTTCAGTTGCTTTGCATGGAGGTGCTCCTGCTCAAGCGTCTGTCATCGATTCAGAACCCCCGCTTTCTACAGAGCAATTGGCTGAGCGCGGCGAAACAGATCCTACTGGTGCACCTGTGCTGTGGGTGATGGTCTTGTCCTTTCTGTTCGCAACAGGGGGCTACCTCTATAAAAAAAGTCTAATTTCTACGTAAGGATGCAAGATTTTGCATCCCTACCAACCATCAACAATGAAACAACCAACCATTTTTACCATCGGAGGCGCCACCTTTGATATTTTTGTGAAGGCAGGGGATCAGGCTGTCATCACCTTTGAAAAACCTGTTTCACGCGAAAAATGGCTTGCCTTTCCCCATGGGGCAAAGGTCAAGGTTCAGGCCGTTCAAGAAACCTATGGAGGCGGCGCTAGCAATGCGGCAGTCACATTTGCCGGCATGGGGCTTGACGTTCACTTTGCCGGCATGGTGGGCGAAGATTATGGTGAAAAAGTCATCTCAAACCTTCGCGCTAAAAATGTGGGCTGTGAGTACGTCCTAAAAACTAGCAAAGACCGGACTGGCTTTTCAAACATCATCAACACCTTTGATGGAGACCGCATCCTGCTTTATTATGCAGGAGCCAATCGTTTTTTTGGGGCCGAGCACCTACCACTCAAAGCTCTAAAAAAGACGGATTGGATTTTTTTGAGTCATGTGGCTCAGGAGAAAAGTAAAATCCCACATGAATTGAGATCTTTTTTAAAAAAAAACCCACACATAAAATTGGCCTGGAATCCTGGTCACGAACAAATTGAAGAGGGGATTGATCACTGGAAAGATTTACTAGCTCACACCGAAGTTCTTTTTTTGAACAAAGAAGAAGCGAGTCGCTTCACCCGCACCTCTTACACTGTGGCTAGAGACAAGAAGGATGACCCTAGGCATAACAATTGTAGCGATTGCTTTTTACCCAGTTATGCTGATGATTCGACAAAGGCCTTAAAAAAACTTGTTGATGCCGGTGTTAAGCACGCAGTGATAACTGATGGTCGCCATGGGGTGCAAGCTAGCAACGGGATGCACACCTATTTTTGTCCAGTGATTTCGCGCAAACGCGTGGATACAGTGGGTGCAGGGGATGCGTATGCCAGTGGATTCACCTCAGCGTTGGTCAACGGTTTGCCATTGAAAACAGCATTGGTTTATGGTACAATTAATGCAGGGAGTGTGGTCAATCACCCTGGGGCTCAAAATGGGCTTGTAGATCGCAAGCAGATGGAAAAGGCTTTTGAAGAGAATGAGATTGAGGTCACCCAGTCATAGAATAAAAATTAATCAATAATAAAGTTAAATAACAAAAATGAGTGATAACAACCTAAAAAAAGTCGTGGAAGCGATCGAAGCTGCTGAGGCTGCTTTAAATTTGGCCAAAAATTATCTAGTTGAAGGAGGAGTGGTGATTCAAAGTGCCTCAAAATCATATTCAGAAAAAGCCTCTGGGCTTTCTTCTTCTACGGGTGGTCGGGTGATTGAAGGGGTGTTTGATGGTCAGAACATGATTGATAAAAACAGTGCGGTTCATCCCGTTCCTGCCAATTATGCGAGTAAGTCCAAATTGGTTCCAGGTGACGTGCTTAAATTGACAGTCACGGATGAGGGTAAATTCCTTTACAAGCAAATTGGTCCAGTGGAACGTCGTACGGTGATCGGGCCTTTGGTTCACAACAATGGTCAGTATCAAGTGCTGGCAGAGGGCCGAGCTTACAATGTACTTTTGGCTTCTGTGACTTATTTCAAGGCTTCTGTGGGTGACGAGGTCACTTTGATCATTCCGATGGGTGAGGATGGAGAATGGGGTGCCATTGAAGCCGTTTTGCCTAAGTTTGACGATGATGAACCAAAAATCGCTCCCTCTGGGATTGAGGATTTGGATTTAGATAAGGATTTGGATCTTTAATCGCCTCATTGCTTTTCAGCTTTTTTCTTCAACAGTTGAGCGACTAAAATAGAATCACGCTAACATCTTTTTATGGTCAGTACTGATTTTTTAAAAAAGGCATTGCAGACATTAACAGTTATTTTAGATGAATGTGCTGAAAATCCTGACAGCCTTGGGCTGAGAGACGGGGCAATCCAACGATTCGAATATTGCTATGAAATGTCAGTCAAGACTTTGAAGCGAAAATTGAAGGAAATGTCCATTTCTGGCTTAGATTTAGAGATGGTCCATTATAAGGAAGTTTTGAGAATTGCTGCCAAAAAAAAGTTGATCGATAACCCAGAGGCCTGGTTCAATTATCGAAATTTAAGGAATAAAACCAGTCATGCTTATGACGAAAAGATTGCGGAAGAGGTATTTGAAGCCATTGCTCCTTTTTTAAAGGACGCTAATGCATTACTGACTAAACTCAAAGCGATTGCCTGATGTTAAAGTGAAAATGATGGAGGAGCGGCACCACTTGATGCTGGTGAACATTCTTAAGCCTTATTTATCTGAGACTCAGCGTGTTTTTGTGTATGGTTCTAGGGCTAAGGGGGAGCATCGACGCTTTTCAGATTTAGATTTGGCAATAGCGGGGGATATTGATCCGCTCATGATGGCACAATTAACCTTTGATCTTGAAGATTCTGATTTGCCTTTTCAGGTGGATGTGCACCGAATGAAGGATTTTAGTGAGGCGTTTTTGAAGTTGATTGAGGGGGATTTTGTGGAGTTGAAATTGGCTTAGGGGAGTGTCTCAATCCAATTAAAATTCCATGTTATCTCAAGTCTTTAGGGGTTCTCACAGCACTTACATGCCTTGCAAATTTTGTATCCGGGTACTTATCTTCTAACTGCCTAATAACTGATTCAGGCATATAAATGGTTGCATAATCCACAAACACCTTCCCTTGCCTTCCAAAAATCGTTTTATATCGACCCTTAGGAGTGAGCATTCTTTGATATGTCTCACACAAAAAACCAAGCAATTCCCCATCTACATCCACATCAAAGCCTTCTGGATATTTGTCTTGTTGAGCGATGTCACTATTGGCATAGTTATTAATGAAATTAAACAAGCCTATGATCTCATCGGATGGACTATTCCCTGGCCTAACCTGGAGGTGCATTTCATTCAAAAAAGGAACTAGTTTTCCCAATAGCCAGGGATAGTATACATTAGGTTTTGTTTTAACAGATTCAATCTCTAAATATTCCTCATAGTGATAGTAAATGCTCTTAAGTTCCTCAATGGCTTTTTTTAAATTTCTAAGCTTTAATCCCTTCTCATCCGGGGTGAGTTCAGCATCACCTTCGACATCAGCTTTTACTTTCTCTAATGACTCTGAATACTGCCTTAATGTTCCTATTAAGACATTTAATTCATCTTGTGATAAGGATTGAAAGAATTTATCATTTTTA
>JAUHXI010000089.1 GCA_030426875.1 bacterium | reverse complement strand
AATGGATAAGTTAAGCCATATGGATCAGAGTTCACTGACACAAATCATCGCTCTGATGGCATCTTACAAGGATTTGAAACTTGCTTACTTTTTTGGCTCACGAGCTAGGGGAGATGAAGGGCCTTTGAGTGACTATGATTTTGCCATTCATTTGGAGGATATGTCAGCTAAAAAAGCGTTTGAAATCAGGGTTGAGCTGATGGCTAAAATAGGTTTGATTTTAAAAAGTGACCATATTGATGTGGTTGTGCTGACAAAAGACACTCCACCAGAGCTAGCCTATCACGTCATTGTAGATGGACAACTGATTCACGAAGTAGAGCCCTATAAAATCATCGTTGAACCACGGATTTTGAACCGGTTTTTTGATTTCAGGATGTCCTTACGAAAAAATAATCTAACCGCTGCTTAAATGACAAATACGGACATTCTTGAAAATAAAATCAGCGCTGTTAAAAAATACTTAAAAATTTTGGAGCATTATCAATCTTACTCTAAGAATGAACTGGAACATGATTTAAATTTGAGGGGAGCGCTTGAACGTTATTTATACTTAGCCATACAATCAACCATCGATTTGGCAGAGGGTGTCATTGGCTTTAAATCACTGAGAAAACCCAGCACTTTGGCAGAAAATTTTTTGATTTTAAAAGAAGACGGCTTCATTTCTGAAGCACTGCAAAGTCAAATGATTAAAATGACAGGCTTTCGAAACATCATCACGCATGATTATGCTGACATCGATTTTAACATTGCTCATGAGGTTTTGAAACAAGGCTTAAATGACATCAAGATGTTTTTGAAAAAATTAGAAACCTTATAAACACACTTAAAAATTTAGAATTATGCTAAAAGAATCACTCCCCCTGCATTTAGGCAAAGATATCATCCCATTCAGCCTACCTGCGGCGGATGGAAAAGGGTATGGACCGATGGACTTTCAGGACAAAGAAGTGCTGGTGATCATTTTTATGTGCAACCATTGCCCTTATATTCAAGCCACCATTGAACGGATGATTACCATTCAAACTGACTATGCAGAAAAAGGCGTTCAGCTCATTGGGATCAATGCCAATGATTCAGAGGGCTACCCCGAGGATTCTTTTGAAGCCATGCAAGCGTTTGCGGAGGAAAAAGGAATGAATTTTCCCTACCTTCATGATGAATCTCAAGCGGTGGCCAGGTCTTACCAAGCCCAGTGCACTCCTGATATTTATGTGTTTGACCAACAAAGGACATTGGCCTACCATGGCCGCATCGACGACAATTGGAAGTCGCCTGAAAACGTGACCCAACACGATTTACGAGAGGCTCTGGACACCCTTTTGGCAGGAGAGTCAGTGACTCGGGAGCAGAAACCAAGTATGGGATGTTCAATTAAATGGAAATCGTGAGGTTTATTTTTGATTTTTTTTTATGTCTAGATCTGCCTCAAGCGGTAAGCTTTCTACTACTCCTCCTTTGGAGGGGGTTGGGGGGAGGCCTTTCCACCGCAAAGTCCTCCATGGCGAAAAAATAGGACGAAAACTAGGATTTCCCACCCTCAATTTTCATGTGGGGCGATTTGGTGATTCACACTCGCAAGGAGTTTATGCATGCCAGCTCAAGATCCAAGAAAAAAAGTATAAGGGAGCCCTTTATTTTGGTCCAAAAGGACAAGGAAAGCCTGTGCTTGAGATTCATGTGATCGACTTTAAAAAAACCCTTTATGGAGAGCGGGTTTCATTTGAAGTGGGGGAAAAAATTCGGGAGCCTAAAAAATTCAAATCCTTGGAGGAAGCCAAAAAAGTAATTGGGGAGGATATTTTACAGATCAGTCAAAAGAAATTTTTATAAAAACTGTTACTTTACATCGAGGTTCAACGTATTCTTATCTGGATGGTCATAAAAAACCTCCACCTTATCAACCTAATCCCATTCATTATGGAACATGTAAACAACTCCCACTCAAGGGGGAAATCTAAAGGTTTGACAGCAGCGTTAAGCATTTTATTTGTAGTAGCCTTCCTGGCTTTCAGCATGACCACTGTCAAGGCTGATGAAAGGACTGATACAAGCTCAGATCGTGGGGATCAAGCCACGGAAGAAACACGCGATGACGATAGAAATGAGGACGTCAAAGAGGAAGCTCCAGCTAGAGAATCAAATGATGATCAAACTGAAGACCGACCAGCCGACGATGACACTCAGGACACTCCAGAAGAAACTCCAGACAGAAGTGAGGATGAGCCGACAGATGACACTCCAGATAGAGAGGAAGAGATGATTGAGCCGACTCGCGATCTAGATGAGACAATTGTGGAAGTGGTTACAGAAAGAGTCACGGGGAAAATGACTAAAAAAATGTCAGCTTATGACCGTTCTGAGCCAGAAGTGAGGGAGTACGAGGTTGTTACTGAAATAGTGCCCGTGACCACGGATGACACTCTGAATTATTTTGACTGTGATTGTCTTTATTATTATGATTTTTGGTACGATGCGTATGCGTATGATGATTACACCTACAGTTATGATTATGATGATTATCTATACGATGATTTCTATTATTATGATGATTACTATTATGATGACTATTATTACTATGATTGGCATGATGGGCACGAAGCAGGTTGTGGATGTGACCATTACTAATAGGTGAAGCACTGTCAAAAACCCCGCTCTGGAGTGATCTAGGGTGGGGTTTTTAAAATGTTAAGACATGTCAGGCTTCATCTCATCGCCATCTTGTAATTCACTTGCCCGCAAGACTTTATCTCCATAAGACCACTTTCCAGAGAAATAAGCCTTTAATGAAGCGCTACTCCAAAAAATCAAAGCGACTGGTAGAGTACCTAATTGAGTAAGCGCACATGCAACAACCAATGCACCTACAATACCCAAAGCCTTAAGAAGCTCCCTATTTTGCCTTACTAATTCAATTTTTCCACCCTCATATTTATCTATAGAAGTTAAGCGAATACTTAATTTAAAGCGACTGCTTAAAACAATGGGGGCAACAACAAGGGCAACAATTGCAGAGAACTCCGAAGCAGTGAAGGCCATGGTAGCGGTGCCTGCCAATAGAGACGCAGTGACCAATGCTTCTCTGGGGTAAGCTTTACTCATAGCAGTGATATTTTCTACCAATCCTCTAAAAAAAGTAGCTAAAGCATGAACATCTTCGGGCCTTTCTGAAAGTGCGGTGGTTTCTGTTGGCACCAACCCCTCTTCTCCTCCAATATTGGCAGGCACCAAAGCCCCTGCACCTTCCAAAACAAACCCAGCATCTAATTTACCTGGATTTTCAGACATATTTTATTAAGTTAATTGCTAAATCTCAAATAAAGAGGTGTTAACTATTTTGTATACCAGCTGATGAAACAATACCTTCTTCACCCAACTGATCTGAAGAAGCAACATCTAAGGCAGCTTGACCTTCTTGATCACTTTTTAAGTTTAAAATCTTTTCTATAATTGATCTATATCGTTCATAAGTGACTCCGTATGCCATTCCAATGGGAAGATTAAAAAGAAGATAAAAATATAGCCGACTGTGAGGTGGTATAAGGGAAACAATGTGGATGGAAAGAGCTGTTAAGGGGATAAAAAGCCCCAACATTGTACAGAGAAGTATTCTAGATTTTTTTAAACAGGCTAATCTTTTCTCAGGACTTAAACTTGGGTAATTTTTATCATAAGTTAGCCCTAATTCATCAGCCCCAGTAGTCACAAGACCTGCTTGATCTTCCAAAGCAAGCCCTACCCCCGAATCACCTGGATTTTCAGACATATTTATTAAGTTAATTTTTTGAGCGAAGAGATATTAATAACGAAAATTCGGCTAATTAGGAATGTTCTTCAACTATTATTTGATCTAACTTTTCCACATAAGAATCTCTTAAAGAGGCTTCACTTTCACTGCGCCCTTTTAATTCTAAAATTCTTCCTGTAAGTAACCTAGAATCGTTTAATAATTTCATAACATAAACAAAAATAGCTGAGGGGGCAACAGTCGTAGAAAGGGCCAACAGAGGATGAGATTCAAAACTATATTTCAAAAGTGGGGCACATGCTCCAGCGAGCACTAAAAAAACAATGAACCTTTTAAGCGCCGCCTTTCTTACCTCACGCCTTTCTGCTTCTGAACGGTTTATTTGTATTTCTGATGTGCTTAAATGAGCCATTGCACCTGTTAACCCAAGCTTCAATTCAAGAAACCGATCATAATCCTTATGATCAAGAGGTAAAAAAGTTTCTAAATATTTTGAAAAATCTTGTTCCGACTCTAGAGCACCCTGTTCTGCCTCTGAATCACCTAATTTTTCAGACATATTATATTGAGTTAATGATTAATCTAAGTAGAGATATGTTTATAACAAAAAATCCCACTACTTGTCAATCATTTCAACTCCACCTCATCCTCCCCCGGATGCTTTTCGAAAAGTGATTTCAGCCCCTCAAAAAATGACTTATCCACCGCTCGGTTCAAAATGATCTGGTGCGCCTTCTTATTCACAAACAGCGAATCACTCTCCAAGGTCGACACCGTCGCCTCATCCACCTGCAACACCTCCTCCGCCTGAGCCACCTCTTCCTCCTCCACATCCTGCCGATTCGGAGCCAAATGTTTTTCACCCTCCGTCCACAAGCCCTCCTTTTTCGCCTTTGCCTGAAGTTCCTCCAAACTCAGTCCCTCCGCCTGATCCACAATCACCTGCATCTCGCCCATCCGCTTGTCCAACTTCCCGTCGATGATCAAAATCCGCCCCTCCACCAACTGATCTGAGATCTTTTTATACCCCTTCGGAAACGCCACCACATTCAACCTCCCCGTCGTGTCCTCCATGTCCAAAATCGCCATCAAGTCACCTTTTTTAGTCGTGATTTTACGAAAACTCGTCAACATCCCCGCAATCTTAACCGACTTCCCCACTGTTTTACTCGGCAGTTTTTTAGCTGGAATCACTTTCCGTTCAAAAAATTGAGAAAGCCCCACCAACGGATGAGACGAAACATAAAGCCCCAAATACTCCTTCTCCCAGGCTAATTTTTCTGCATCTTTCGCAGGTTCCACCGCCTCCAAATTCAACTGATCAGACGGGGCCTCATCCCCCAAACTGTCAAACAAACCCGCCTGACCCACCCGGTGGGAATCCGTGGCATTTTTGGCAAAATCCGCAATCGCCTCCACATTCAAACCAATCATCCGTCGCTCCCCAAATTCATCCATCGCACCGCTAAAGGAGAGGGCTTCAATCGTTTTTTTATTCAAAATCTTGGACGGGACCCGTTTGGCAAAATCCTCCAAATTGTCAAAAGGACGGTCTTCCTCTTTTCTGGCCACAATGATCCGCTCCACCGAACTTGCCCCCAAGCCCTTAATGGCCGAGAGGCCAAAGCGAATCTTCCCATCTTCCACCACCGTAAAGTTGGACAGCGACTCATTCACATCCGGCGGCAAAACGTCGATGCCCATCTGCTCACACTCCCCAATTTCAATCACAATCCGATCGGTATTCCCGTAATCAGCCGACATCAGCGCGGTCATGAACTCAGTGGGATAGCGAGCTTTTAGATAAGCGGTTTGATAAGCGATCATCGCATAGCACGCCGCATGAGATTTGTTGAAACCGTAGCCGGCAAAGGGCTCAATCACCTTTTCAAAAATCTCCACCGCCATTTTTTCGGAATGGCCTTTTTCTTTGGATCCTTCAATGAACTTCTCACGCTGCGCTTCTAATTCCGAGGCAATCTTCTTCCCAATCGCCCGTCGGAGCAAGTCCGCCTCGCCCAAACTGAAGCCCGCGAACACTTGAGCGATTTTCAGAATTTGCTCTTGGTAGATGGCGATTCCGTAAGTCGTGTTCAAAATCGGCTCCAAACTTGGATGAGCGTATTTAGTTTTCTTTCGGCCATGTTTACCGGCAATGTAATCAGGAATCCACTCCATGGGCCCTGGCCGGTACAGCGACACCATCGCGATGATGTCCTCAAATTCCGTGGGGCGCAATTCTTTTAGATACCGCTTCATTCCCGCAGACTCCAATTGAAACACCCCCGTCGTCTCTCCTCGGGCCATCAGGGCGTAGGCTTTTTTATCGTCAATGGGAATCTTTTTCAAATTGATGACCTCTCCCTTGGTCCGCTCAATGATCTCGAGCGTGGTTTGCAAGATGGTCAAGTTCTTCAATCCCAAAAAATCCATTTTCAGCAAACCCAGCGACTCCAATGGCTTGGCAGAATATTGAGTGATCAAACCTTTGTCATCTTTGGGGGGATGTTGCAGCGCCGTGTATTTGTTCAACGGTTCATCGGCAATCACCACCGCGCAGGCATGAACGGACACATGACGGATGGCTCCCTCCAATTTTCGTGCATTTGTCATCAATTCCTTATAGGTGTC
>JAUHXI010000088.1 GCA_030426875.1 bacterium | reverse complement strand
GTGAATTTTTACGATTTTTTGAGAATATTCATTACTTTGAATTCGTGTCAGAAGGCTACGGACCAAAAAAAGAATATGTTTTTGGGGCAGAAATAAAGCCAGATGCCACCATAACCCTCTCGTGGGAACATGATGAAATGAAGTGGTGCGATTTAGATGAAGCCCTCGATTTATTAAAGTATGAGACGAACAAGGAGGGGTTTCGAAAGCTATTTGAGCTTATTTCTTAATTCTTAGACTAAATCAAGATTTAGCTTTAAATTTAAAAACCGATTAAATTTAATGGAGATTGCATGCTTACCTTATACATTTAAAACTTACTTGAAAATTGGTCATTCGTCATAGAAAATTGCTAATCAAAGCAAAGGCTGTGATAAAAAAAGCTGAGATATAAACAAAAACCCCAACGTGACGTTCGCCTCATGCTATTTAATCCGGGGGCTCTAAGTGGGAGAGGCCGGCCTGGGGTTGCCACGCGTAAAACCATATCCCTATGAGACCTGAAAGAGTTAATGCACAAAACTTAGCGCTCAAATTCGAGTGTTTGTTTTTGTTTTTTAGCCCAAAGGCTAAATCCATTGAACCAAAAATTTGTTCAAGGGGCAAGAAGATCAACTTGACAGAACCTTCCTGGCTATTAGCTGTTAGACTAATGGGAATCTTGGAATGAATCCATTCGCTTGTCATCCAACTTGTCTAATAGCTAATAGCCACCAAAAAACACCCCTTCAAAACTTAAAGCAATTCAGGTAAAATATAGACACAATCACCATTAATGAACAAAAAATGTTTAAAAAATCAAATCAAAACAACATCGTTAAGGCTCATTGCGACGGCCCTTGTGGCGTTTACGATCCAGCTGCCGCCCGCATCAACGGTGAAGCGGTGCTTTCGATGACTAAAAAAATCCTAGCTCTGCACATGCCTAAGCCGGACGACAAAGAGGGACTTTTGGCTTTTCACAATACCCTCACTCGATTCATTGCCATCAAAGAAGAGCAAGCTCAAAAATGTAAAGATGAGCTCCTCATTCTATGGACGGATTACTTCAAAGGCAACCATCTAGAAGCCTTCCCAGATCTTCATGAAACCTTCTGGAAAGCAGCCAAACTCTGCTCTACTTGTAAGGTGGAAGTGAGCCTGGAGCATGCGGAAGAATTGATGGAAATGGTGAAAAAAATTCATGGCATGTTTTGGCAATCAAAAGGAAAAGAGGTGAAATGGATGACGGCGAGTTAAAATATTGAATTCAAAATTTTAAATATTAAATTTTAAAGTCCTCTTTTGATATTTAATGCTCAACATTTAACATTTAAAAATTAATTAAATAAGAAAAATAAAGTCTTCAGGAATGGTCGAAAAACTACTCCTCTGTCTTGGAAAGCGAAAAAAATTCCAAGTAGAAGGTGACTCCATGACTCCCCTCCTCCATTCTGGGGACCAGATTCTAGTGAAACCCGTTAAAACGTTCAGAATTGGAGACGTGGTGGTTTCCCAACACCCTATTCAATCTGATTTAGCCATCGTTAAGCAAGTGGAAAAAATCGAGGAACACGGGCGTTTAAAGTTAATTGGAACCAACAAGCTCAGTAGCTCACACCGCTTTGGACTGATCACACCTGATCGAGTATTTGGAAAAGTCACCAGTAAACTTGACGAGAAAGAATCTAATAGGTAAGATTTCTGAGTTAAGGAACCTCAATTTTCATAAAAAAATGGGGTCCCCACAAAATGCGAGGTAGAGGGCGAGCGATAGCGAGGAGGGGCGGGTATTTTGTGGGTAAGAAGAGATACTCACGGAAGCTGGAGCAGCCATGCGATAGCGTGGATGCGTAAGTTGGAGTGAAGTGTCGACGAGCCGCGATAGCTCAGTTGGTAGAGCGCACCCATGGTAAGGGTGTGGACCTCCACAAAACATGCGCCGCGGGTCTAAATGAAAAGGATATCATACAATTAGCTTAGTGTCCACAGGTGCACCCCTGCCGGGTGTACCCCTCGACATCAAATAATCAACACGCCGCGATAGCTCAGTTGGTAGAGCGCGCCCATGGTAAGGGCGAGGTCTCGGGTTCAATTCCCGATCGTGGCTCCATCTCTTATTTAAGCCATTTATAGCTTGTTCTCTGAAAAGTAGTAGCTTATTATTTAAGTCACTACTCATGCAGGAAGAAAGTATACCCGAGCTTTTAAGTCGATTCTTGGCTTTTGGCGAAGCAATTCGAAATTATAAACCGGTGACCATTCGAAATTACCGATCTACTTTTAATGTGTTCTTGAAAGACACTCGGGTTTTTGAGTTGAGTGATCTGAATAAAAAAGTGGTGGAGGGTTGGTTTTTTGATGGTCGTATCAAGCGCAAATGGAGTTCAGCCACCTTTCGTCATAACCATAAATATTTGAATGTCTTCTTTAAATGGCTTATTAAAGAGGGATTGATCGGTGAGAACTATTTGGCTGATTTGGAGAAGCCCCGGATGGATAGTAAAATTCCCCGTACGCTCTCTGCTGAAAATGCCTCGTTGGTGCTACAGGCTGCTTTTCATTTAAGCTACAGATACAAACATGAACGCTATCGAAATCGAGCTTTGGTGGCGATCATGCTCTTTGCTGGACTACGACGGAATGAGGTGATGAAGCTGAAGCTGAATGATGTATCGCTGGAGAATCGGAGTATTTTTATTGATCAGGGGAAAGGCGGTAAGGATCGATTGATTCCGATGAATGCGAGGTTGCATGGCTATTTAAAGGAGTATTTGAATGATCGTAAGCGGATTGCAAGAGATCAGATTCACTTCTTTTTATCGATTGGGAACAATAGACCACTTGGTCAAAAGGGCATTACAAAGTTAATCGCCCGACTCCGAAAAGCGACTAAACTTGATTTTTCTGCGCATACTTTTAGGCATTCATTCGCTACTCTGATGCTAGAGGGCGGCTGTGACATCTATACACTTTCTAAAATCATGGGGCATAGCAAGATCACAACGACTACGATTTATCTTTCTTGTTCTAAGCAACAGATGGAGAAGTCGATTGAAATGCATTCTTTGAATTAAGCATTAAAATAATAAATTAGTTTATAATTGCACCTTAAATCGTTTCAACCTGAGCGCGTTGAGCACTACCGATATTGAAGAAAATGCCATTGCAACAGCAGAAAATGCAGGATTCAAAAAGCCCAAAGCTGCCACTGGAATACCGATTCCATTGTAAGCAAAGGCCCAGAACAAATTTTGTTTAATGTTTTTCAGCGTTGATTTAGAAAGTTCAATCGCTTCAACAGCCTTCATTAAATCACCTTTAACTAAAACAATATCACCTGTCTCCATCGCTACATCTGTTCCTGTCCCCATAGCAATCCCAATATCTGCTTGAGCCAGAGCTGGACTATCGTTGATGCCATCTCCCACCATGGCCACAAATAGTCCTGATTTTTGGAGCTCCTCGATAATTTCTTTCTTTTTATCCGGGGTGACCCCTGCGTGGACTTCGTCGATACCCACCTCTTTGGCAATCTGCTGGGCGACTTTTTCGTTGTCCCCCGTAAGCATCACCGTACGGATGCCTCGCTTTTTAAGATGTCCAATCGCCTCTTTTGAGGTTTTTTTGATTCCGTCCTGTACTCCAAACAGGCCGAGGATTTTTTGCTCATCGGAAAGAATAAGGACGGTGTAGCCTTTATCTTGCCAAGTTGAAATGATATTTTGACTCTCATCACTCAGCACACCAAGATCCTGCATGTAACGACTGCTACCTAAATGATAAAGCTGCCCCTCTATCTTCCCTTCGACCCCCTTGCCTGTCACCGCTTTAAATTTTCCGATATCTAATTTACTCTGTATACCTTTATTCATCACATATTTTACAATGCTTTTAGCCAAAGGGTGTTCGGAGTTGTCCTCAAGCGCCAGAGCGAGAGATAAGGTTTTAGATTCATTATCTGTTAGATTTTTGAAGACTTGCACAGCTGGCTCTCCTTTGGTAATAGTGCCAGTCTTGTCAAAAGCAATGGCTGTTATTTTGTGAGTTTTTTCTAAACTCCCGGCATTTTTAATCAAGATACCCAAACTCGCTCCTTTACCTGATCCCACCACAATCGAAATAGGCGTGGCCAACCCCAACGCACAAGGGCAGGCAATGATGAGCACTGTCACGGTGATAATAAGTGCACGGGAGGGTTCAACTCCCACAACAAGCATCCATATCAAAAAGGTGGCTATGGCAATACTCATGACCACCCACACAAAGTAACCTGAAATAATATCAACCAGTTTTTGAATGGGGGCCTTGGACATCTGAGCTTCCTGCATCATCTTGACGATTTGAGCCAACACGGTTTCAGAGCCTACTTTTTCAGCCTTCATGGTAAAGGTGGTGTTACCATTGATGGTGGCCCCGATCACCTTATCTCCGGCTTCTTTGTCGGCAGGAATACTTTCTCCCGTCACCATCGATTCATCAATATTTGCTTCGTCCTCCTGAAGCACCCCATCAACAGGTATTTTTTCTCCAGGTTTGACCCGGATCACATCACCCCCTTTCACTTGATCAATCGGAACATCCTCTAATGAACCATCCGATTTAATCCGATGAGCTACTTTGGCGGAGAGTTGGAGTAGTTTTTTGATCGCTTGGCTAGCACTCCCTTTGGCTCTGGCCTCCAGATAGCGGCCTAACAAAATAAAAGTAGTGATGATGGCCGCATCCATAAAATATTCCTCATGCCCTGTCGTGAATAGTGTCACGTAGCTGGAATATAGAAAGGCAGCTCCGACCCCCAAAGCCACCAAGGTGTCCATACCAGGTCTTCCTCGGAGTAAACTGGGAATGCCACGAGTAAAAAATTCGCGTCCACTATAAACCAGGATGATGAATGTAAGGATCATCATGATCTCCATGCCACCGTCTACCCTCCAAACAAATGTTAGAGCAAGCACAATGATGCTCAAAATGGCGCCTACAAGAAATTTCATGAATCGTTTTTTGATTCCGGCTTCATCCTCAGCTGCTGCATGCGCAGAGTGATCTTCACCCATCATATGATGATCCTCGTGATCTGCAGTGTCTTTCATCTCATGCTCACTCTTCTCTTTTTCAACAGGTTTATTCTGAGTCACTTGAGCAGTGTAACCTGCTTTTTTGACAGCTGCTTTAAGCTCCTCCACGGTTGTTTTCTTAGGATCATAATGGACCTGACCTGTCTCGGTGGCAAAGTTTAAGTTGGCTTCGTGAACGCCTTCGAGTGACTTGAGTTCTTTTTCAATGTGGATAATACAAGAAGCACAGTCCATGCCGGTGATTTTGAGATGGGTGGTTTTTTGCATGAATGTATTTTAGTTATTAGGTTTAACAGAAAGTTCTTTTAGGCTGACTTTTCTAAAAATCACTCCCGCTAAAGATCCTCCAATCACCGCTGAGCCAATGGCTTGCCAGGCTTGAACGAGGCTGTATTGAAATTCTGGTTCAAAAAAGTTTGAAGCAAAAAAGTATAAAATGAAAGCCCACACAAAGCTTCCAACTATCCCCCTAATTAGCTCACTCTGTGCTTTGAGGAAATCCATCAAACCCGCTGCTGCAAGAAAGGAAAAGACAATGAGGAATGAGGGAGGGTGGGCATGAGGAATGATTTCTACCTCTGGATTGACAACTTCACCAAAGGTGATTGAGGACAGTAGGATAATAAAAATACTGACTAGAGTTGCTTGGCCGATTCCTGATAGCCATTTTTGGCTGGCTAAAAAAATACTGACAAGAAAAAAAGCAAAAATTCCAGCTCCATAAAATCCTAGCAATCCCCATGATCCAGTTGGCTCAAGGGGGGCGGTCACAAAGGAGGCAACGGATAAAATGACGGCCAAAGAAGCCGCTCCATAAAATCGTTTAGCGGTCAGGTCTTTTTCTTTACTGATCAGGGGTAGTAGCATCAAAAAGCTGGCTAAAAAAGTTCCTACAATCAATAGATGAGGGGGGCTCCAGGCTATTAAAATACTATTTAGAGCTTCCCTTCCAAATAATGTGTGCCATAGCTCATCAAATGGCCCTGCTACGGGAATAAGGAGTAAAACAATGGCTAAATTCCTCCATTGCCTGTGTTTGGTTTTTAGGAATCCATAAACCCCCAGAATAATTGCAAGTGTCACTGAACCATAAAGAAAAATATGAGGCAGTTCCCAAAAAGTATCACGCCCAATTGCCCCATGCCACCACACATCCCAATGAGTCGCGAGTATGGCTATAAAAAGGAGGGTGGCGATCCATCGGGTAAAACTGGTTTCATTAAATAATTTTTTCATTTCTTAGATTTTTTTTGAATAAAGTACGCCAGCAATATCACCAAAGCGACGGCAGCAAGACCAATCAAAAAGTTTCTTATTGAGTTGTCATTGGCT
>JAUHXI010000087.1 GCA_030426875.1 bacterium | reverse complement strand
ATCTCTTTCATGCTTTTCTCCAAAGGTAGGTCGCTCAATACCATATTCTTCCAGCAATGCTTTAACATCTTCTTTACTTTCTGCATTTTGTAAAGATTCCATTTGGGCTTCAGTCAACGCTTCAGCAGGAAATCTCATGTGACCTCTTCGGTGTCCATGATGGGCTGGCATTTCAATTCCAGCTTCATCCAGCATGGCTTGAATTTCTGCCTCACTAAGGTTGCCCTCCATTTTAAGGGCGTGTATTTCTTCCAAAACTTCTTTTTGATCTTCAGTCAGATCACTCATGAAGGCTAGTTTAGGATGTTCAATGCCTGCCTCTTCTGCAGCGATTTTCATTTCTTCCATGCTGATTTCACCCGCTTTAACTTGATCTTTGAGCTCCATGATCAGAGCTTTGTCTTCTTCAGACAGGTCCCATCCATGATGGCCGTGACCTCTTGATTCCATGTTGAAAGTGGTTTGATCTGTATCTGCGATGAGATCTAGATCACCAGATGCTGCATAAGTTCCAGCACTGGCCACACCTGCAATCAAGACAGCTGCGACAAGTAATCCTTTATTATTAGATTTTTTCATTGTTTTAAAATTAATGAATTAAATGTGTTGCGATCGCGCACCTGACTGGCGTCCCAGCGGTGCTTACAAACATTACTACGGAAGGGGGTAAAAATTTCTTTCACTTTTTTTATTGCCAATTTAAATTGTCATTAAAACAAACCCTTTTTCGAGAAAGCGATCTGATATCTCTTAGAACCTGTCTGAGATCTCCATTTTAGATGATTTTTATCTCTTTTTAGTTGATACAAGAAAGGAGGAGTGAGGTTTAGCAGGGCTAAATGAACGACGAGTGAGGCAGTATTGGGGGAAAAGAGGTGGCAATGGATGATATGTGGAGATTTTAGACAGGTTCTTACATTGCAAATAGTGCAATTGAGGAATGCTGCACGCCCGGATGAAAAACCTAATCATAATCCGTTCGGACGGGAGCGGAGCAGTGGAGATTTATGAGGGTCTTATGTTATGAATTCAAGTAATAAAATCTCAATTATAAAATCAATCTCTATAACCCCTTGGTCCTGGAGCTCCTCCCTCATGAGTCACAAAAGGGGGTGTTTTTTCCCAAATGCCAATCAAATCAGCTTCAAAAACGTAGTCATCCATCTTCATGCCATGTATTCCCACCAGTACCCCTATATCTGGCTCAAATTCAGTTTGAAATTCGGCTTCAGTTAAGTCAATCAACCATTCTTTTTGCTTAAAATCGATCAACATCCATTCCTCCTCCGAATTAATAGTGATGATTTGACCGGCTAAAATACCGTCTTCCGGCGAAACAAAGGCTCCATTCCGTCGCATTTCCCAGCTGCCATACGGGGATACATGATCGCGTAGTAAGTCCACAATGGGTTTGTCGATTCGGGTAAAAAATAAAACCCCTCCCAACACCCCTGAGATCAAAATAGATCCCGCCGCAATTTTCCAAGGCCTAATGCGATGGCCTTTTTTAGTTTGCGTGAACAATTTGTCGGCAATCAAAATCACCAATACAATGAACATGAGCCACAAGTAGGGGAGTACGGTGAGAATTGATTTTAAATTCCCCCCCTTTGAGTGTTTGATTAATTGCCAATCCGTCAGGGTAAAATGTCGAATCACAATGGCTACCCCAATACCGCTGATGATGATCAATCCACCCACTGCCATGCCCAACAAGGCATGCATGAACAAAAAATACCACTTTGATTTAGGCGTGACCTTTTCTTTTTCAATCTTTTCGAGGATTTTTTGACTGAGCTTGTTCACTGTATTGAGTTATGGAGTTAATTAATTTCATTAAATGAGCTTGTGATGATTCATTTGCCAATCTTTTAAATGGTATTTTTTGGCCAGGTCTTTAAACTTACCCTTCGCTCGGTTCACCATCGTGGCCACAGTGCCCATTGGCATTTTTAGAATATCACTGATTGCTTTGTATTCTAAGTCTTCCATATAGCGTAGGACTAAAACTTCTCGGTATTTACCTGGCAGTAGGTTGATGGTTTTTCGAATACGGTCAATCAGGTCTTGTCTAGATATTTCCTCAGCTACATCGATTTCACTCTTCATCACATCGATGAGCTGGCCGGATTCTTCATCGTCGTTCTCCAAGGACACTACCAGGACCTTTTTATTTTTCCTCAAATAATTAATGGTTTCGTTGTGGGTGATACGGTAGGCCCAGGTCGAGAAAGAGAGGTCTTGATCAAAGGCATTCAAGTGCGTGTAGATTTTAATGAAGCTCTCTTGCAGCACATCTTCAATACTTGCATTTTCCAATCCAGAAAGTCTGCGAATGTAGCGGGAGAATTTTTTTTCATACCGGTCCACAAGTTCCCCAAAATAATCTGCATTTTGCAAGCTCAAGGCCACCAGCTCTGTGTCTGTTTTTAGATTGGATTTGTCCATCACCTACTTTATACACCATTGTGGTTGGTTTTCTTTCATTTTTTTAAATTAGCGTTTGTAGTGATTAGCGATTAAGGACTAAGGACTAAGTAATAGAGCTCCCACCCATTTTTAGCGTTGCTAAAAAATGAAATCGCTAATCGCTAATCGCTAATCGCTATTTTTACCCTTTTAATAGAATAGATAAATCCACCGTTTTCCTTTATTATTGAAACAATAAAAGGTCATCATGCCAAAAAAAGACGACATTCAATTCATCCAAAAGGCCTTGCTAGAGTGGTTTCAGAAGATTCAACGACCATTGCCCTGGCGCGTCAATTATAAGCCCTATGAGGTGTGGATTTCAGAAATCATGCTTCAGCAGACTCAGGTTAAAACAGCCCTGCCTTACTTTGACCGGTGGATGACGGCATTGCCTACCATTCAAGCCGTTGCAGCCGCGCCAGAAGAACAGGTGTTAAAACTGTGGGAAGGGTTGGGTTATTATTCTCGAGCGAGAAACTTAAAAAAAGCCGCTCAACAGATTGTTGATGTGCATGATGGAGAATTTCCTTCAAATTATGAAGCCATTTTAGCTTTGCCAGGCATTGGAAGGTACACAGCCGGGGCCATTTCGAGTATTGCCTTCAATAAAAACGAGTCTCTGGTGGATGGGAATGTGATCCGGGTGCTATCTCGCCTGTTTCTTTACCGTAAAAATACCCGTCTTCCTGCCGCTCAGAGGAAAATGTGGGAATGGGCAGAGCAGATTTTACCCAAAGGCCAAGCGCGCTACTTCAATCAGGCGATGATGGAGTTAGGAGCCTTGGTGTGCTCGCCAAAATCGCCTGAATGTGACACATGCCCTCTCAGTGCTAAGTGCCTAGCGTTCAAGAAGGGTGAGACGGAAAGTATTCCAGACCGCGGGCCTAAAAAAACGTTAAAAAATATCACAGTGGCCCTGGGGGTCATCCGCAAGAGAGATAAGGTGTTCATTCAAAAGCGCCCTTCAGCTGGTTTGATGGCTGGCTTGTGGGAGTTTCCTGGAGGTAAGGTGGAAAATGGAGAGGTGAAAAAAAAGGCTTTACAGCGCGAGGTTGAAGAAGAATTGGGAATCCAAATCAAAAACATCAGGTTGCTCAAAAAAATAAAGCACGCTTATACCTCTTATAAAGTGGACTTACACTGTTTTTCGGCTGATTATGACTCGGGTCAAATCACTCTCAATTCCGCCGTGGACGGAAAATGGGTGACGGTGTCTGAACTTAAAAATTACCCCTTCCCCGCTGCAAATGTCAAGTTGATTGAGGAGATTTTGTAGACACTGGCCACTCATCACTGACCTCTGACCACTATTAAAAGTGAGCGGAAATCAAAAAAATGACCTCGTATTGCAAAGCGAAATTAAAACTTTTTCTCATTTTTTTTCACCCAGTCCATGAGTAGGGGAATGAAATCAATGGGAATATTGGCTTCAAAAATATCTTTATTCTCACTGATATATAAAGGGGGTATGTCTGGGGAGTCAATCTGAACGATTCGACTTTCTTTTTCAAGTTTTTCGGGGCTCAGTGGATTTTCCATCACCAATGCAGACCGTTTGGGAGTCTGACCGGTGTCTATGATTTTAGGTACATTTTGTTTGCTAAAATAAATAGGCTTTCCTTCCAGTACGGGTGAATACACAACGAATCTATTCTGATCTGTGAGCGCAAAATTCATGACTATAGAGCCTTTCAACCGGCTTCCTGAAAAATAAAGACCAGCATTTTTTTTCACCGACTCCCCGCGCGTCAGGTGAGCATTTGGATCTTGAAAGCCAACAGTCTTGTGGAGGATTTTTTCGCCAGGATCTAATTTAAAAAGATCTCTAAATCGTTCCTCGACTGATTTTACTGGATAGAATTTATAATAAATGAGACTAATAACTGCCAATCCAATGATGATGTAGAGTGTTTGCATTTTGATAAGGCTTAGCTTTTAGTTTTTCTAAGGTATTTTTTTATTCAGCCTAGTTGACATGATAAAAATTGTCAATTTACTTTGGGCTGATTAGCACGTGGCACATTCTTTTTAAAATAAATGCATGGCTTTCATTTCCCGTTTGCAGCAAAAAGGCCGAGATGGTTGACAGTAGCGTGTTGCCTTCTTGGGGTACAAACGCCCATCCTTTTATTCGATTTTCTAGACTATTAATGAGTAGGTTGTTATCCACAAGGATACAGTGTTCAAAATGTCGACCCTGAAAGCCATAGCGTCTGCCCAGTTCAAAAATAACATTGGAATCAAATTTTGAAGTGGTCGATACAAAAGAGCTTTTTCCGATTAATGTCCTTATTTCTTTTAAATAGAGTGGGTGTTTGAACTTGAGATTGAATCGAACTGTGTGCATCAATTGGCTCGGTGTGTTTATGTCTGAGGATTGAAGGGGAATTTTTACATCAATCGTGTCTAAAAGAGAGTGGGTGTCGATTGCATGGTGCGTGCCCATTTTATCATCCATGTGACGAGAGACCACATTGGCACTCACTATTTTTTGATGATTGACCAGATCATCCGAGCGCCGAACTACCACAAAGTCTGCCTCTAAAATATTTGAAAAATCACCTTCAGAAAAGGTCTTTAATAACGCGGTGATCGCATGGGTATTGCAAGAGACCACATGCGCAAATTTTTCTGATTGAATCGCCTGATCATTGATGCCGACCATGTAGGGCACACCAAAATCTTTTTCACTGCCTTGAGCTGAACAGCCTTTTAGGTTCTTTAAAGATTGATACCATGATTTATTCTTTAATCCAGAGTGAGTGCAGTCAAAAATATAGTCAATTGAATCAATCACGTCTGACACTCTTAAATAATTCCCACTACCTTCTTGTGTGCAGATTTTTACCCCTTTCTCTTTTAAAAAAGCTAAATCTGCTTCATTCCACTCTTGAATTTCTGAGTTTTTGAGTGCGTAGATCTCACTGATTCCCATTTCATTTTTAAAGTGATGAATGAGGTTGATGAGGGTGGTGCCGATGTTTCCAATGCCGTTGATGAGGACGTTCATGATCTGGGGGGGTCAACTTTTTTGTATTTTCCAAAAAGGGGAATGGTAATCGATTTTAGCATGATTGTTAGATCCAACCAACTATTCCTTTTACGTACATATTGCAAATCTTCTTTTAAAGATAGGTCAGCGTCACAAATCTTCAAGAGTTGAGCCGGGCCTGTTAGGCCTGGTTTCACACTCCAGCGGGGTGCTGCCTCGTTTCCTGACCAATTCAATCGTTCGACGTCGGCTTGAGTGAGTGGTCTAGGGCCTACAAATGCCATGTCGTCCTTGATGATATTGATGAGTTGCGGGAGTTCGTCCATGCCAGTCTTTCGCAAAAGACGACCAATCAGCGTTATTTTTTCATCCCTCATGGTTCGAAATTTGTAGATAGTAAAGTTTTTTTTACCCATGCCCAGCCGCTCTTGGGTGAAAAAAACAGGAAATCCTGAAAATAAGAAAACCATTCCTCCAACCAAAATAGTGAAGGGTAGGAGCAGAATGAATAGGATGAGGGCTATGGGTCGCATTGATTTTAATGATGAGTGATAATTTCTCTTTCCTCAAAGGGTTACAACTTTTTCCATAACTCCACGCGCTCGACGCCCACTTTCAAAAAATCCCTTTTTTTGAACCCAAATTTCATAAAATTGGAGGGCTTTGTGGCTGTTTGGAATTGTGGTTAGATAAATTTCATTTCCACCCTTTTCTTTCACCACTTCTTCAAATTCATGAATGCGTGTCGTTCCTATTCCTCGATTGTGATGTGTGGGTTCAACTCCCAGCATATAAATAAAGCCTTGCTTTGGATTTTCTTGTGACATCAAGTCAAGTAAAAACCCAAGCAATTTTCCATCTTTCACTGCCGCAAAGCAGGTGTTTGGGAAGAATTTGAGAAGCACCCAATAAACTCCGTCCCGTTCGT
>JAUHXI010000086.1 GCA_030426875.1 bacterium | reverse complement strand
AGCCCACATACACATTTCGAACAGCTTGATTGGGATCGTTGGTTGAGCTCCCGTCTAATTTAAAAGGGATGTCAAAAATAGGACTCCCCCCAATATCACTGGGCAACACAATGACTTGTGCCGTGTCTACCCCATCAGCAAGATTGTTTTCGCTCAAAAACACGCCGGATGTGCTCGCATCAAATGCCCCAGAAATCGTGGAGAGGAAAAAGGCCTCATCCAGGATCACGTTAGGGGCTGGTTCAACCAGGTTCACCCCATCTTTTATGGCACGTTCTTTTGCATTTGAACCAAAGTAATAAGCAGCGCCTTGATTGTTGTGAATTTCACCCGTCAGCTCATAGCGACAATGGTGATTGGGCACTGAGGCTTGAATTTGGCCAATCAAAGGAAAGTCTACATTCACACTGTCGCCCACTTGAGTGATGATGGCCGAATCCCCCACTTGGGTGATACAATTTTGAAAGCCTGGACTACCATCAAGAGTGTAATCAATATCAGATTCATTGAGATTGATTTGAGACTGCTCTTCGCTTGCAAAATCGGTCCAACTGATGGTGCCTTGTTCGCTAGCATTGGGAATCCATGTGTTTTCTTCCAAGATATTGACCTCCGGTGGCGTTTGATCGGCCAGCCAGTTGATGAAGACTCCCTTGAAATCATCACCCGGTTCAGCCCCAAACTTTATCCAACCCAAGTGCTCACTCCAGGCAAAGCCACGGAGGGGTTCTCCGTCAGGGTTGTTTTCTTGATCAAACACACAGCTATTGGCCTCCCAGTTGCAGTAGGGATTAGAAATTTGAGATTCACAGGTGGCCTGATTGGGTTTTAAAGAGCAAAAATCAACGTAGACCCCCCACTCTAAAGCATTTTGAGTTTCGACTGAAGGCATGAAGCCATCTGTGTCAAGGGTGCACCAGTCGTTGGCATTCCACTGGCAATAAGGTTTGCTATCGCAGTCTGGTTCACTGACAGTGCCTGAACAAACCGAAAGATTGATCCATCCTGTTTTTTCACCCCATATGAATCCGTCAAAACTGCCGTTGTAGCTCATTTTGGCAAAGTTTTCTAAGGTGAAGTCTCCCCCATTCCCTTCCACATCACTTTTGATCTCTTTTCCGGTCCAGACGGACCATCCCATGTCATCGGACCAGGAAAAGCCTTCAACTAAACAAAGCTCATCCACATCACTACAATTAGGAGAGTCAAAATCAGCCACTTGCACGCCGGGGAATACATCGACTGATAAGGCGCCAAAATATTTTCCAAAGGCTTCACCATTTAAATCAGCGGCTTGAACGACTCCTGCTAAAAATGGGAGTGAAATCAAAGCGGTGATGAAGATGGTTTTTTTGGACATTCCTTAATTCTTAAATTCTTATTTTTAAAGTAGACAGAGTTCTCTGACCTCGGGGGCACTGACTTCCTCACAAAGCATCTTGTCATCGTGGGCCTGAGCCTTATTGAGGTAGTACTGATCCAGCCGGTCTCCTTGCTCCTGAATACAGCTCAAGACGTCTGTTTGATTTGATATTTCATCGCAATAGGTGATATCTCTTTGTTCAAAAGCCAGGCGATTGTAGAGGTTGATTTCGCAGATTAGTTTTTGTTGATCCGAGGCTGTGTTACAAAAATTCAAAAGCGCCTCACCCGACTGCGGATTGTCTTGAAGTTGATTAGTTTTTTGAAGCGTGGCGAGAATTGGCTGATTTTCAATCACGGTTCGGGTGCAATTGTTTTGTTTTTCTTCAGTGCTCAAGTTTTCACAGACCTGAAGGTCTTGGGTTCTGAGCACTTCATCAGCATAAAAATTGTCCCAACACGTTGTTTTTAGACTATCAGAAGGCAGGGATTGGCAGTCCAGCTGTTCAGGACTGGTTTGAATTTCTAGTGAAATGAATTGTTCCGAGCAGGTTTTTTGGAGTGAGGTTTCGGTGATAGAATCACATAAACTTTGGTCTTGGTCACGCATTGCTATGGTGTAGCGGAGGGAGTTTAAGCATTGGATTTTATGCGCTCCATTGTTAATGGCCTCACAAAAAGCCAGGTTCTGGTTTTGAGTGGCGGAACTGTAATTGATTTGATCCCGGCATTGATTTTTCATTGCTTCGTCTTCGTCAATTTTATTGCAGTTGGCAATGGCACCCGAGGCTAGGGCATCGGAATAGCTGAAGTTATTTTGATTCATTTCTTCCAACTGCTCGTCAAAAAAAGTTTCACCCACGGGGATTGATGGGGTTCGAACGGTGGGGTCACCTTCTGAAATGAAGGAATCGTCTCCCTCATTATCATTGAGCCATTTGATGAGAAAAAATCCCCCCACAATCAAAAGGATCAACACGAGTGGGATGAGCCAGTTTTTGTAGGATTTTAGTGGGGAATTCATTTTTATTTCTGCGTGTGGGTTTCTGTGTTTTATTTTAGCAGAAATATTCTTTTGGCTCTATGCTTTTATTTTTTCATCTGATACCCGCTTTTAGTTGTGAACCGTATTAAAAATTAGCAATCACCAAACTATAAACTCCAAAAGTTAAAAAGAAAAGGAAGGCACTGCCCATGAAATTTTTCTGAAACAGCTTGGCTTTTAAAGTCAGTGCAAAATGGGCGATGACCAGCAGGATGCTCACATTTATGATCACCGGGGAATAAAAGGTTTTGATGATGTTTTCTGGGGCAAATCCAAGATTACGCTCCAACGAAAAACTCGCCATGAAGAAGAAGGCTAGGTAAAAAAAGAGAAGCCATCCTACAAAGCTATTGAGTTCGTGAAACACAGAGGAAAAGTCTCGTTTTTCTGCTGGCCCAGCAGGGGTTTTTTGAGAATCAATCTGAATTGCTTTTTTTTGGGCCCTACTTGTTTTCCACTGACGGTAGAACAGGTCAAATTCTTGCTTCCTGGAACGTTTGACAATAGGATTGCCCTCTTTTAAATAAGCGCCATACTTTGAAACTAAAGTTTTAATGGGATGCTTCATCACCTCTTCATCCAGCGGCAGCTCTGACACTGGAACGTGATTGTCCTTCAAACTCTTTAAACCTTCGGTGTTTTTGTCTAACGTGCCTTGGATTTTTGAAAAAATACCCTTCACTTTTTGTAATCCTTCGGCAGCGTTTGCTTGTGGGGTGGCACTTGTTAGGCTGAAGCGATTTTGTACAAAACCACTTGCCTTGAGTTTATCAACAACCTCCTGATAACCCCGCCCCTCTGTTTCACCCTCACCTGGCTTCTTTAGGTCTGGTTTGACAATGAGTTTGTAGAGCTCATTGCACACTTTGTTGATGTGGTTGAAATTATTGCTGCCTCGGATGCGCTCCAGGTTGCCCAGGGCTTTTTCGATGTCCTGGAGGTATTGAGCGGAATACTGATCTTTGTATTCCTCTAAAATTTTCTTGGTGTTGCTGATAAAGTGGTCAATCTCTAATACAATTTCATCAGCCAACGCCTCACCTTCATCGACGAGTTCATTTTTGACGGATGATTTGGAGTTTGAAATGGGGCTGACTCCTTCTTTTTGAAGTCGTTGATTCCAGGTTTCAAAATTGCTTTTTAACGTTGCTTTTTCTGGGGCGGCCGCCCCGTGCTCATAAAAATCAAGCACCTGAAACTGATATTCTGAAATCAGGCGTTTATAAGCTAAGTAAGCCTCTTTTGAATCAATGGTGCCATTGACTTCTTTACCTTGAGCATCCTTGGCCAAAAAGTAGTAAGTGCCAATGTATGAGGCATCTTCTTTTTTTTCTTTTTTTTGAGTGGGCACTTGTGTATTTGCTTCGTTTTGGATGGGACTGATTTCACTCAAAGCTACCACAGAAAGCTCCATTTTATGTAGGACTTGTCGGGCTGCATTCAAAGACTCCGCCTCCAATTGGCCGGTTGTTTTTTGACTGTCTTTGCCTAAAGCGGTGTAGCTAAATTTCATTTTTGGTTTTTTGCTTTGAATTGATTTTAGCATATCCGGCACTTTTTTCCATATGAAATTTAGAGGGCTTCATTGAACACCCTCTAACCTAGAATCCAGCATCCAAGGGTAAAAAGTGAATCGAAAATGAAGATTAGAATTGAGTCGCTGGAGTCAATCCAGGCGACTTGCTCCAGCGATAGGTTCGGAATTGAACGAATTATCTCCAGCGAAAAATTTTAAATGATGAAACAGGAAATCAAAAATTAGTCATCTGGAATCGTAAAACAGAATCAAAAAGATTCCCCTCTGATTGAGGGGTGCCCGAAGAGTGGGATGTGTACAATTGGAGTTTGGAGTTTGGGTCTGATTGCTTTTTTGAGCCTCGTCCTTTATAATGACCCCAAGCTTTTTTTAACGTTTAAGAAAACCTCCCATGACTTCCATTCGACTGACGGCTGGCAGCCTATTGTTCGCCATGATCTTTGCACTTTTCCCGTTGAATTGGATTCAGGCGGACTCGACTTTTACGGACACGAGTGGCTATAAATATGAAGAAAGTATTGAATTTTTAGCCGACAGAGGCATTGTGGTGGGCTATGATGATGGTCGATTTGGCCCGGATGATGTGCTCAACCGCGTTGAAATGTTGAAGATTTTGATGGAGCAGGATTTTGATGACAGTGAGAATCTGCTTCTGAATTGCTTTGATGACATCAGCACGCAATGGTTTGCTAAATATGTTTGTAAGGCTGAGCAGGAAGGCATTGTTGAAGGGTACGAAGGCAATGTTTTCAGGCCCAGCCAAGACATCAGCATGGCCGAGGGGCTGAAGATAGCGATTGAGTATTTTGAGCTAGAAACCCTCCAAAATCAGGATGATAAATGGTTTGAGCCTTATGTGGATTTTGCTCATGAGAACAACCTATTCTCAAAATACGCCTACTTGCCCAACAAAAACATGACCCGTGGAGAGATGGCTTTTTTGGTCCATCAATTGATAATAGATGCAGAAGGCACTCAGGCTTTGCAAAATGGTCGCCAGAATTGGTCGGCTGGGTGCGGGCAGATGCCTCCAGCCACAGCCCCAAATACCTCCGTGGTTGATGGGGTGGAGCGCAGTTACATCACCGAAATTCCAAGTGATTACAGTGAAAATGAGCCGAAAAAAATCATCTTCGCCATGCACGGGCGCACCAATTCCAATGCCCAAGTTCAGGGGTACTATAAGGTTGAGGAAGCGGCTGGGAATGCTGCGATCATGGTCTATCCATCTGGACTTCCAACCAACAGTAGTCCACGCAATTGGGCAGACGGGGGTGATTCAGCGTCTAAATTGAGGGATTATGCGTTTTTTGATCAACTGCTGGAGGAATTTTCGAATAACTATTGTATTGATTTAGATGAAGTCTATGTCGTCGGCCATTCTTTGGGGGCCTGGTTCACCAATAGCCTGGCTTGTTTTAGGGGGGATGTGATCCGTGGGGTGGGGACGATTGGGGGTAGCACTTCGGTTGGAGAATGTGCTGGGCCAGTGGCTACGATGATTTGGCACAACCCAAATGACCGGCTGGCTGCGTTTAGCGGCGGTGAGCTGGCACGCGATCAGTATCTGAGACAGAATCAGTGCTCCAATGACACGATTTCAGTCGAGCCGGCTGGAGGAAATTGCGTGGAGTACCAGGGGTGTTACGATGAGGCGCCGCTTGTGTGGTGCCCTCACAATGTTGACACGGCCTGGGGTGGTGCGTACTACCCTCACACTTGGCCGAACTTTGCAGGGAGTGAGATCTGGGGGTTTTTTGAGTCGCTATAAGGTTCTAAAAATTTTACATTACACACTCACGGCAACTTCAGACGGAACCACGCCCTGACCATTCCCACTACCACTCAATGAGTCAAACATTAAACGGTCTGCATCCGTGACATCTGGATTATCTGTAAGCGAATAAGTCCTTGTCGCTTCATCAAAGGTAATAACAAGTAAGGGGACAACCCCGCCATCAGAAGCAGCAGCCTTTTGAGCCACGTCATCCGACTCATCAAGTAAAAATTGAGCATCTTCCTCATCATCTTGACCATCATCAAGCAAGTGTCTCATAAAGCCGGGACTGTGCACCGAAACTATGAATTCGGTGATCGCAGCAATAATAGCCCTTGAGTCATTGGCTATTTTAGAGAGATTTTCATTTACATTCCTTGGCAATTCAACTGGCTCGCCATTCAAATTTCCAACCACTTGCTCAAGCAATACTCGCAATTTAGCAACGGTATTCTCGCCAGTTCGAGACAGATACTCAAGCAAGAGAACACTGGACGTTGCATCAATTCCCATCTGAGTGGAGTGATCAAAACCATTATCTTCATTTGATGACATTTTTTGGAGGGTTAGTCAACATTTTTTTGATAATATCACAGCATAATTTAGCCTGTCAAATTTTAATTCTAAAATTGGGATTGAAGAATGTGTTCAAATGGTCTAAACTGGCTAGGCAGTTGAACGA
>JAUHXI010000085.1 GCA_030426875.1 bacterium | reverse complement strand
AGGTGTTTGAAACTGGAATTAAGGTGATTGACTTGCTTTGCCCCTTCATCAAAGGGGGTAAAATTGCTCTTTTTGGAGGGGCTGGTGTGGGTAAAACGGTGATGATGCAGGAGTTGATCAATAATGTGGCTCTGGCCCATGGGGGTTATTCTGTGTTTGCTGGAGTGGGGGAGCGAAGTCGTGAGGGAAATGATTTGATTCATGAGATGCGTGATTCTGGTGTGATTGATAAGCTAGCCATGGTGTTTGGTCAAATGAATGAACCTCCTGGAGCCCGTATGCGGGTGGCGCTTTCTGGCTTGACGATGGCAGAGAAATTCCGTGATCAGGGGAAAGACATTTTAATGTTCGTTGATAATATTTTCCGTTTCACTCAAGCGGGTTCTGAGGTGTCAGCTCTATTGGGTCGTATGCCATCTGCGGTGGGTTATCAGCCTACTTTGGCGACTGACATGGCTAAACTTCAGGAGCGTATTACTTCGACAAAAACTGGCTCTATTACTTCCGTTCAAGCCGTTTATGTGCCAGCGGATGATTTGACTGATCCTGCTCCGGCGACTACTTTTGCTCATTTGGATGCAACAGTGGTATTGAATCGAAATTTAGCTGCAATTGGAATTTATCCAGCGGTGGATCCATTGGATTCTAATTCTCAAGCTTTAGCCGAAGAGGTGGTGGGTCAGGAGCATTACAGTGTGGCCAATCAGGTTCGAGAGACCTTGCAACGCTACAAAGAATTGCAAGATGTGATTGCTATCTTGGGGATGGATGAGCTCTCTGAGGAAGACAAGCAATCGGTGAACCGAGCGCGTCGAATTCAAAAAATGCTTTCTCAGAACTTGCATGTGGCGGAGCAATTTACTGGAACCCCTGGTCAATACATCAAAAAAGAGGATACCATTCGAACGTTTAAAGAAATTTTGGACGGTAAGCATGATCATATCGCTGAGGAGCATTTTTATTTGGCTGGCGATATCGATGAGGTGGTGGAGCGGCATAATAAGGTTAAAGCTGCGTAATTTTTACTCATCTTTTTTACCCTGTACTTACCAATGCATAAACAACGTATTGCTCTGATCATCGCTTCAATTGTTGGTATGTCCTCAGTTTTCTTGAAATGGTTTGAGGGCTTTGTGCTTTTGCCTGATTCACTTTTTGAGGGGGCAGGAGGTCTGGAGTCTTATCCTCGTAATGAATATCTTTTGGGAATTGAGCTTGGTGTAGGAAGTTTTATTGTCCCTGCCATTTTTCTTCTTCTTTTTTTGTTAGTCCTCATTATGAGAAATAAAAAAAACCCTATCAATTCGATTCCGGTTATCATACTGAGTGTTGGTGCTGCTTTTACAACATTGGCCATTCGAGCGGATAAAATCAACACAAATTTTTATAGTGACTTGTCTGACAAATTGACGGCGGCACGGAGTGTTGCTGAAACGGTTCAAACTCAGGAATGGACTGCTTTAAATTTGATTCCACCGGCTTCCTCAATTGGTCTATACCTGGCTCTTTTTGCTAGTTTTTTAGCACTATTGTCTCTCATTTTATTTCCAAAAAAGAAATCCACTTAAATCATGCATAAAAAATTTAAACTCACCTTAAGAACACCTGAAGACTCTTTAGTTTCCAAAATGGTTGAATCGGTTTATTTGACTACAGAAGCTGGTGATATGATGCTTTTACCCCAGCACGCCTCAGTGTCAGCCTCAATGGCTTTTAGTCCAGTTATTATTAAAGATGGGGAGAGAATTGAGGAGTATTCGGTTTACAATGGAGTCATTTTTTTCTCTAATAATAAGAATGAAATGCGAATCTTGGCTCAACGCGCTAGTTTGAAGGATAAGGTGGATTATGATGGTTTGAAGGCTTATCTAAGATTGGTGCAGGAGCGGATTGAAAAGGGTGAGGATTTGTCTGGGATTCACATGCGTTATTTGGAGGGGCAGAAGTTGGCTTTGGTCGAGGGGATGGAAGTTGAGGCGAAGTGAGTTTGGCTTAGAAAAAAAATTGACGAACATTGAACAAAGGATTTTCTAGTTTAGAAGTGGCTTTTTAAATAAAAAAAAATCTCAAATCTCAAATCCTCTGTTCGCTATTTCATTACATCACTTTATATAATTTATATTGCAAATTGGTATGATTTTCTGGGAAGTCGGCAGGTACTTGTGATGTTTGGAGTGATTTTAGAGCTTTTATTTAGAATTTATTTGAAGGCAAGGTTTTGAGTTTAACTACTTGCTTCCTTTCTGGTTTTTTAACTTCTAAAACTTGCATTTAAAGGTTTTTTTTGTTATAATAATATAATTAAAACTCCAACTCATGCCAGAAAATCAATTGATAAATACAAACCACGTAGTGGATGCTCAGGAAACGCTTGGTCAGCCTCTTGCTCCTAAAATCACGCTCGATCAGCTGGTGAATATTGCCATTGAGCAGGATGCCTCTGATATTCATTTTTCTGAAGGTGGAAAGGTGGCGCTTCGGGTGGGGGGTAAGTTTGTGTTCATTGAAAATGTGGATCATCTGTCTCAGACTGAGGTTCAGGTTATGATTGATCAGATGCTCCCTGATGAGGCTCAACAAAAACGTTTAAGGAGTTTGAGGGAGTTGGATTTTTCTTACGTCCATGGCACAGGCGTTAGTTTTCGTGTGAATGCTTTTTATGCCCAAGGCTATCTTTCGGTGGTGATGCGGATGATTTCTAAGCATGTTCCTACCATGCAAGAATTAGGTATTCCTGAAGGCATGAAGCAATTTCTTTCTCTACGCGAGGGGTTGATTCTGGTTACAGGAACGACGGGTTCAGGTAAAAGTACCACCATTCAATCCATGCTCGAGCATGTGAATAAAAAATTCTCGCACCATGTGATCACGATTGAAAATCCGATTGAACATGTTTTTAAAGAGGAGAAATCTATTTTTTCTCAGCGAGAATTGGGTAAAGATACACTAAGTTTTGCCAGTGCGATTCACGCTGCTAGTCGTGAAGATCCGAACATTGTGGTGGTGAGCGAGATTAGAGATAAGGAAACCTTGAATGCTGTTTTAGCTCTGGTTGAAATGGGGCATTTGGTGATTGCGGCATTGACGACTAAGAATGTTCATCAAACGATTGAGCATATTATTTCGATGTACCCTCATCAGGAACAGCAGATCATGCAAGATCGCTTTTCGGAAAATTTGTTAGTGATTTTGAGTCAGGATCTTTTAGACCGCGTGGATCAAGTTGGGCGCATGGCAATTTTTGAAACCTTGGTGGCTACCAATGGGGTTAAGAATATCATCAAACACGGCATGCTTAATCAACTTCGGACGGCAATGGAGTCTGGTCAGGCTCAGGGGATGATGACGATGGATCAGTATGCGGGTGAATTGGCGAGACGTGGGTATGTTTCCCGGGAGGACGCATTATCATACATTAAGCCAGTGGAGTGATTCTTTTTTTACTGCTTTTGCTGGAGCACTTTTATAAAGTGGTTCAGGTCATTTTTTGGTGTGTGATTCTTTATTTCGTTTATTCTTTGCAATGATCTAAATCTCAATTTCTTTAAATACAATTTCAATTGTGTTGAAATATTTTTTTGTAAAATCAACAGCATCATCTATTTTAAATGCCTTACATGTGTAGCAATCTACTGTAAATAAAGGTGGATTGGTTGGGTAGCTATAAAAATGTGCACCTGAGGTTTTCCAGTGAATTCAGCCGCCGTAACCGTCTTCATGTGCACTGTATGCTACAGGATCAGATAAAACAGTCATTTTTACCACTTTAGATAGTTCTGTTAAGTAGTCTTTTATTTGGCTGGGCTTTATGATTTTATCACTTGTGCCTTCAATAATCATGCGTTGACGGACGAGTGTGGGTGCTAAATTTTCCCACATAAATTTGATATAAGCAGATATTTTACTGGAGCACTTTTATAAAGTGGTTCAGATCATTTGTGGCCCATGTTTATGTAGTGAACGGATTTACTTTTGTTATGACAACCCTAAGCTCTACTTGTAGAGGGGCTTTAAAACTTGTATTTATTTAAATGAATGCACGATCATATTTGCTAGGCTTAGAAGCAAAGCTACATAAAGATAGGTTGGTAAATTGGAAATTTGCATGCTGACCCCCTCGATCGCAAAGGCATTCAGAATGTAGCGGGATAGTATAAGCATCACCACATTGATCACGATACTAAAAAGTCCCAGCGTCAAGATCACGAAGGGTAAGCTGAGGAGTTTTAACACCGGTTTGACCAGGGCGTTGACCACTCCAATGATGAGGGCGGCGATCAAATAACCTTTGATCCCTCCTGTGATTGCAAAACTTCCCTCTAGTAATCGAGTGATGAGGTAGAGGGCACCGGCATTCGCGGCTAGGTGGATGATGAATCGTTTCATTTTTTGAATTTAAATTATATTTTTTGCTTTCCATTTATTTCTTATGTGGAATGCTCACCTACTACGAAAGATTAACTTGTTTTTCTCACTTTAATCACCATGCCTTCAAATTCCACAAATCGATCAGGTTCAGAAATATCATCCTTCAACACTGTCGCTAAGGTTTCATTTTTGATGTATTCCCCAAATGTTTTGACTAATTCCTTTGTCACCCCCACTATGGCGACTTCGATTCGCTCATCCACTTGATAATCAGCCGTCTTTCGGAGTTCTTGAATCTGGCGTACGAGGTCACGGGCTTCACCTTCCATTTCTAATTCTGAGGTCAGCGTAAAATCTAGGCTGACCAAAATTCCAGCGTCTGTTTCAATGTCGGCACCTTCTTTTCCGACATATGCAATCTCCATTTCTTCAGGGGTGAGTTCGTAATCGAGGACTTTAATGTTGCCATTCTCCAATTTTTCAAACTCACCTGACTTGGCAGTTCGAATGATGGTTTGAACGTCTTTCCCATATTTTGGCCCTAGTAATTTGGCATTGGGTTTGGCGATCACGGTGGCTAAGTCCGAAGGATTCTTAATAAATTCTACCGTTTTTACATTCAACTCTTCTTGGATGATAGCCAGTTGGTCGTCTGACAATTCAGATTCATACTGCTCGGCGAGAGCGATTTGAACGGTGGAAAGGGGTTGCCTTACTTTTGCCTTTGCCTTTGCTCGGGATGCTAGTCCTAAGCTGACAATGGTTTTGGTCACAAACATTTCTTCCATCAATTTTTTATTCACTTGTGTGGGATTGTTTTTTGGATAATCTGTTAAATGCACCGACTCATTGCCTGTTAAATTTTGATAAATGGTCTCACTCACAAAGGGCATGAAAGGAGCAATGATTTGACAGAGGGTTGTTAGGACTTGATAAAGCGTCTCGTAAGCTGAGTTTTTATCTTGATCATCTTCACTTTTCCAGAACCGACGGCGGGAGCGACGGATGTACCAGTTGGTGAGGCTATCCACAAAACTGTAAATTGCATTTGAAGCTTTTTGAAGGTCATATCCCCCCATGAATTCGGTCTCTTGAGCAATTAATTTATTCAACTCACCCAAAATCCATTCGTCCAATTTATTTTTGGAGTGGTGAGTGATCAGTGGGGAGTGGTCATTTTTCCATCCATCAATGTTCGCATACGTCACAAAAAAACTATAAGCATTCCAAATGGGTAGGATTACATTTTTCACCACATCGGACACACCTTTTTCACTGAATCTCAAATCATCTCCTTTGACCACTGGTGAATTCATCAAATAAAAACGCATGGCATCGGCCCCATATTTTTCCATCACCTTCATGGGATCCGGATAATTTTTAAGCCGCTTGCTCATCTTTTGCCCATCTTCGGCCAATACAATTCCGTTCACAATACAATTCTTAAAAGCCGGTTGGGGTTTGTCATGGATCTCAAGGGCATTGGCTAGAATGTGGAGCGTGTAAAACCAGCCACGGGTTTGATCCAGTCCTTCGGCAATGAATTCAGCCGGAAAGTTTTGCTTCAATTTTGCCTCATTTTCAAAGGGGTAATGGAGCTGGGCATAAGGCATGGAGCCGCTTTCAAACCAACAGTCCAACACTTCGGGAATGCGGCGGAGTTTGTCGGTGAAGGTGAGTGGGTGAATGCTGGCATTGTGAATATTAATGCTTGCCACGGCTTTGACATCCAGTTCTTCACAGGTCATTTTAGCTCCCAAATAGGCTTGAGCGTGACCGACCACAAGGATTTTTTTGCCTAAATATTTTTCAAAAACCATTTGATGTCGCTTTTTCACGTCCTCCAAACGTTCTCCTTTGGGTGGTTTTGACAGTCTTAATTTTTCTAAGGAAAACTCATTGGCATCAAAAAGATCAGTCATGTAATTTTTGCCCTCCCAGTCTCCAAAATCTCTTTCCCTTAAGTCCCTTTCAATTTTGATTTCAAGGCCGACGGCTTCATTCAAAATATCAGCGGTTTCTCGGGTTCGCTTCATGGGCGAGCAAACGATCAGGTCAAATTCATTGACTTTCAATGCCTGTGCCGTTTCTTTCACTTGTTGTCTTCCATTTTCATTGAGTCC
>JAUHXI010000084.1 GCA_030426875.1 bacterium | reverse complement strand
ATCCGATTTTTGGATGATCACTGGGGTGCCTTCCGGATCATCAGAGGGAATGATGAGAGCGCCCTTTTCACCTTCTACAATGATCCCTCGAGCTTTCCCATCGTCGAGAATGGGCTGCATCTTATCTTCATAAAAACTTTCCCCATTCATCACGTCGTAGGTGACACCCAAACGGTCGTAAATCGCTTGAATTTCGACCAGACTCCAGGCTCGAATCTTCTTCCACATCTCTCGTGCGTCAGGGTCGCCTTGCTCTAATTTGAGATATTCCGCCCGGCCGGCGGCTTCAAATTCTTCTTTTTTGACAGGGTCATCGCCCGCTTCAGCCTCTTTATGAAAACGAACATAAAGATCTTGAAGCTCAGTAATGGGATTCTTTTCAATCGCCTCAGGATCACCCCACAATTCAATGGCATACATAAGTTTACCAAATTGCGTGCCTAAATCTCCAATAAAATTATCGCCAACCACCTCCCACCCATTGCGTCGATAAATATTTTTGATGGAATCCCCAATAATAGTAGAAAGCAGATGATGGACCCCCATGGGCTTAGCAATGTTGGGATGCGAGGTGTCAGCCACCATCGTGCTAGGTTGACCAGCGTGAATGGAATCAGCGATGTACCCATCTAAATCTTGAAGCTGAGATTGTAATTCTTCTGTATAAAATTTTTGTTCAATAAATAGGTTAATGAAACCCGGACCAGCAATTTCAAATTTCTGCAGCCACTCCCCTTTCAGCTGGTCCACTAAAATCTGAGCGACTTCTCGAGGATTTTTTTTGGCTTTTCCGGCAAGTATCATGGCTACATTCGTTGAAAAGTGGCCGTGTTCGAGGGTTTTAGCTTTTTCGAGGTGCAACTCTTCTAATTTTAGCTCGAAACCCGCCGCTTGCACAGCATTGAGAATTTCGCCTTTAATGAGGTTTAAATGAAGTGGTTTCATGGATAAAATCTACCCTAAAAAAGGATTTTGAACAAGTATGGCCTTCATTTTAAATTTATTGAAATGCTATTTACTTTACAGTATATAATATATTAGTATAATGAATTCACATGACCAAAATATTCATTAATTTAATTAAAACTTTTCAATATTATGCTTTTGATATTCGGAACACGAATAAGGCAAATAAAAGCAAAAAATGAAGGAGGTAGATTGAATTGTTCCCATTGCAAATCAAATGGAACCGTTGCCATCTTGGCAAGGTTTAAATACTTTCATATACTTTGGATCCCCATTTTTGCCTACGGACTAAAGAGAATCACATGCTGCACTCACTGTAAACAATTTAGATACACGAGTGAAATTCCTCAAGGTGAACTAATGAGGATTAATAAAATCGAATTCAAAATTCCACTCAAATACTATTCCGGATCAGGTTTTTTTATGCTAATTTTTGCAAATCTTATTTTCACTATTTTTATCCTAAATTAGGATAAAATCCTGCACTGTATTTAGAAATGCTTTTCTTATAATGCTATTTACTTTATTAAAATCAGCGCAAAGTTAAAATCATGCCTCAATAAAGCTATCAATACTATGTTTTTTATATTTGGAACAAGGGCCAAACAAATAAGGGGGGAAAATACCTCAACAATGCTAAATTGCAACTATTGCAAATCAAATGGAACCGTTGTCACCTTGGCAAAGTTTAGATACTTTCATATATTTTGGATCCCTATTTTTGCCTTTGGACTAAAAAGAATCACATGCTGCACTCACTGTAAACAGCTTAGAAACAGCAGTGAAATTCCTCAAGATGAACTAATCACGATCAATCAAATTGATTTTAAGACCCCGCGCAGATATTATTTTGGTTCTTTTCTCTTCATGATGCTGGCTTTAAGCATCATCACCGCCATCACACTTGAAAATCTTCAAATAAGCAGAGACATCAAAAATCCAGAAGTGGGTGACATTTATGAGATAAAATTTGAAGAAAATGGTGAAAATACCTACACCATTTATCGCATAGAATCCGTTGAAGACGATGTTATTACTTTTGAAGTCAATGACTATCAAGTCAATAGCACAATTCATGTGGATGACTTAAAAATAGACCATAAAAATGACTACTCAGAACTGAAGGAGGTAACCCCTTCTGAATTAGACGCTATGAAAAATGCGGGAACGATAAGAGGGATAGATAAAGTTGATATTTAATTGGGCTTCAAAAATTAAAATAATGTAAGATGAACCACATTAAAGATGTAAAAGTTGGCCATGCATGAATTTAGAGTCACAAAATACAACCCAAAGCACCGAAATAAAAACGGCAACTATGAAAAAGAGGAATGGACTGATTTTTCAGATGTAGGCAAAAGTGTCACGAAAAAAGATTACGAATTGATTGAAAAAACCTATATCCGGGCTGCTCATGAATTCATGGAATTTGCCCATGTCAGTGATCTAAAAGTAACAGACCTAGAGTCATACAACGGTCTAGCTAAATTTAAAGACGGTCAAATCATCCCACTTGAATCGATCGAAACAATAATAAGGCCTATTTTAAGGCATCAAATATGGTGTCGATTGACTAATGAAAATGGCTTTGTTCATTTTGGATATGATTACTACATGTACATCGGCGTCATTGCATTCAATAAAGGCACGATATCAAAAATAGAAGCATTAGGATTATTTGTCGAAAAGTTTAAATCTCCTTACAAGCACTAACTCTATATGAGTATAAACAATAATTTTGTTGTAAAATGCCTATCCATATCTACTCAGAAAAAACAAGGGTTTCACTTCATTATTTAGCCGAGTCCAGCTGGGATTTAGCTGAACAAGTGAGTGAACTGGAAAAGTGGTTATTAAAAAATAATCAAGAACTTCCACAAGAAAAAAAGTAGCTGATATTGCATTCAGCCTTGGAAAAGGGGCGACAGGTGGTGGGGTAGTTTTAACACATTCACTCATGCAACAACTGGTGAAGCGGACTATCGAAGTTCATCTTTCGGAATATAACGCTGATCAATAGCTAATTCTAGCCAAAGGGCCTAATTTTTCACACAAAAAACTCAGCTTGCCTTTCACCGCTCATTTGCTAAAATAAAGCACACTAAAGTCAGGTTAAGTTCAGCTTGAGTGAGCTGCTGTTATCATAACTGTTTTAAAGTGGTTAGCAGCCAGTGATTAGTGATTAGTAAAACCATTTTTAGCTCCGCTAAAAATTAAAAACTAACCGCATATCGCTCATTAAGTTTAGTGGCAACAACCATCATTTAGAGCCAGGCAAAGCCCGACACCTTAAACCATTACAAAAACCAACCGTGAATACGGACCTTATCCTGCTAGCCATACTAATTGTCCTATCAGGAACCTTCTCTGGAGCAGAAATTGCCCTAACCAGCCTATCCCCTGCCAAAGTCAGAACACTTAAAGACAACCCTCGATTTGGTTCGAAGATTGTTTATAAACTCAAGCAATCCCCAGAGGAACTCCTCATCACCATTCTGATCGGGAACAACATCGTCAACATCCTTGCCCCCGTCATCGCCACCATATGGGCTACTAAAATATTTGGAGCCGATCAAACAGCCCTTGTTGTAACAACAGTATTATTGACAATTGTCATCCTTATTTTTGGTGAAATCGCCCCTAAAACCTATGCCCAAAAACATGCCGAAGGCTTTGCCAGACTCATGGCCTACCCCCTCTATTGGCTTAGTTACATCCTATGGCCTGTCGTCAAATTACTCGAAAAATTCATCCACAGCCTGATGCACGTGATGAAAGCCAAAAGCCCCATCAAATCCATGAGTGAAGAGGAGATTTTAGCCATGGTGGACATCGGCACCAAAGAAGGGGTAATCGAAGAGCATGAACAAGAGTTGATTGAAAACGTACTCGAATTCACCGAAACCACGGCCGAAGAAGTCATGACCATCAAATCTAAAATCGAATCATTAAATATCAACAGCTCGGTCAAAGATGCCGCACATTTTTTCACAACCCATTCCCATTCACGCATCCCAGTTTTCAAGGGGAACATAGACAATGTGGTCGGTATATTAACCGTGCATGATATCCTAAAAATAACCCACCAAGAAAATCCACCCATCAAAATTCTCAAGGACTTTGATTACACGGCCCCCATCGTTGTTCCCAAGACTAAATCCATCTCCAAGCTCTTCCGGGAATTTCAAAAACGCCGCCAACACATCGCAATCGTGGTGGATGAAGGAGGTCATACAGTTGGACTGGTGACACTGGAGGATATTTTAGAGGAACAAGAAGTGAATAAAGTCCAAAGCATGGGGCGCAACGAATGGCTCATTGATGCCAGTGCGACCATTGAGGAAATTAATGAATCAACGGGCCTCACCATTGAATACCCTGTGCATCAAAGTCTAAGCCTGCTCATCTTAGAGGAACTCCAAGGATTCCCAAATCTGGGTCAAAAAATCGAGTACGGAAATGTTGAACTTCAAATAAAGAAAATGTCAAAGAAGAAAATTGAAGAAGTGCTCATTAGCAAATTGTAAGGAGCTCATACAAAAAATAGTAGATGGTTCAAATAAGCAGTGATGATTAGTGAATGAACAAAAACCATAATCGTTAATTGCTACTCGCTAACCCTTCAAAATGATCAAACAGTTCATCGCTGATTACGGGCTCTGGGGATTGCTGGGACTCAGCACCGGTGAGCAATTCATCCTACCGATTCCATCTGACCCCTTTTTAGGCCTACTCAAATCAAATGGAACTTCCATTTATGCCATCATGCTAGTGGTTTTTTTCGGAACAATCCTTGGTGCAACAGCGGGTTATTTTCTAGGCAAAAAACTTGGTCACCCCGCCATTGTCTGGCTTTTTGGTGAACGGAAAGTCAACAGGGCTGAAAAGAGTGCAAAAAAATGGAGCATGTGGGGCATTATCATTGCAGGATTAACCCCGATCCCTTTTCAAATTTTCACCTGGCTAGCAGGAGCTTTTGAAATGAGTTATCGTAAATTCATCACTGCCGTTCTACTGGGGCGAATGCCCCGCTACCTGGCCATGACCTATTTTGGGAGCATGCTGATTGGGTATGAGATCTTTGCTGGCGAAAATCTAAAAGCCCTCATCCTTGGAGCCATTCAAGGCATCACAGAATTCCTACCCATCTCAAGCTCAGGCCACTTGCTTATTGTAGAAAAATTTTTGCAAACCCCCTATTCCGACGCACAAATGGCGAGTTTTGACATCTTCTTGCACGGAGGCTCACTGCTGGCCATTGTGATTTATTTTTGGAAAGATTGGTTCCAGATTTTAAAGGAAACGGGTGGCATGATTCGTAGATTTAAAATCGACACCAAGTCATTGACCTTCAAGTTAGCAGTGGCCACAATTCCAGTCATAGTAGCCGCCTTACTTTTTGGAGATTTCATCAAATCATACCTAAGAGAGCAACCTAAAACTGTGGCTGTGTTCTTTATTTTAGTGGGAATAATGTACTTTTACACCGCCTGGAAGAGTCGCTGGAATTTTAGACGAAAAATACACTTGAAAAAAGCAATTCTCATTGGATTTGCTCAAGCGCTCGCCTTAATTCCAGGAGTGTCACGGGCTGGCAGTACCATTGCAGCGGGAGTGAGCATGGGTATCAAACGGGAAGCCGCCGCTCGCTTCTCGTTTCTTTTGGGCGGGATTGCCATCTTGGCAGCCAATGTTTATGAACTCCTTTCATTATGGGGTGGAGACGTTGAATTGCCAGACTTAAAATTCATTCTAACAGGAACCATCACCTCTTTTTTGGCTAGTTTGATTTCGATTTACCTCCTGCTCAAATTCCTCAAAAAATACAGCATGCGAGCCTTTGGGGTGTATTTGATTCTAGCAGGGGTGGCGATTTTGAGCTTTGGAGAAATCTTTCCAAATTTATTGAGTTGATTTTCAGCTTTCCCTAATTTATTAAAAAATTAAAGCAATGAAATTTTTTGAATTATTTAGAAGAAATAGAAAGCAGAATACCAAAAATATAAAACACAGTCTTTTGCATGCGGCTGTAAGAAATGGGAAAATTAATGACATTGAGCAATTAGTTAAAAATGGATCAGATTTGAACGAATTGAATTCATATCGAATGACCCCCCTAATGAGTGCTTGTGCTAGCCCAAGTGCCCGGTGCCTAGAAATTGTCTCAATTCTTATAAATGCGGGTTCAGATGTAAATTACAAGAGGGCTACAGACGAGATGACTGTCCTTAAATTTGCAGCTAGAGAATGTTCTGGGGAAATCATTGAAGCCCTTTTAAAGGCTGGAGCCCTACCTGATGGCCCTAAAAAAACAATGCAAACTGCCCTCATGCTTGCGGCTCGCGGAAATAATCCTGAAGCAATCAAAATATTGGTTAAATATGGTGCAAATTTGGATTATACTTGCAAGTTACCATGGGCTAAAGGCTTAACAGCCTTAGGATTAGCTAAATTAGAAGGTAAACATATAGCGGCCAAAAAAATTGAATCAATAATGGGAAAAGTGCCTATTAATGACTCAAAACCTAAAGACTTTAG
>JAUHXI010000083.1 GCA_030426875.1 bacterium | reverse complement strand
GCCATCGATAGCTTCAATTCTAGCCATTCTAGCGACGCAACCCGAAAAATCATTGCCGACTTTCAACCTGCACTGGTTGATTTTCAGAATAAAATCAGTTTGAATGCAGCACTTTATCAAAAGCTTAAATTGATTCAAAAAACCGACTTGAACCCGCACGAAAAGCGCTCCCTAGAACTGGTGATTCGAGACATGGAAGTCGCTGGAGTGCATCTGCCTGAAGAAGGACGAGAGCAGCTGAAACAAATCAACAAAAAGCTCAGTGAACTCTCCGAAAAATTCTCAAACCACGTTATCGACGCCAAGGCCGAGTTTTTTTATGAGATGGATGATAGTGAATCTCTAACGGAAATGCCCGAAGAAGATAAGGAAGCAGCTCGAAAGGAGGCAAAAAATCGAAAGTCAGAAAAAGAGTTCGTCTTCACCCTCAGTCCGCCCAGCACCATTGCCATTTTGCGCTATTGTGCCGATGAATCCATCCGAGAAAAACTCTACAAAGCCAACAACCAAGTGGCCGTCAGAGGAAAGCATGACAACCGGCCCGTGGCATTGGAAATTTTGAAGTTAAGACAGAAAAAAGCGGAGCTCCTCGGCTTTAAAAATTATGCGGAATACGTGTTACAAGAACGCATGGCTCCAAGTACAGAGAAGGTTTTAGAAACCCTAAAGGCAGTGGCTGAAAAAGCCGGCGCTGCAGCTCAGGAAAATATTCGCGAATTGAAGGAATTCGTCGGTAAGGATGATTTAGAGGAGTGGGATTTGAGTTATTATTCTGAAAAACTCAAGAAGGCGAAATATGATGTGGATAGCAAAACTTTGAAGCCTTATTTTTCATTTGAGAAGGTATTGGGGGGACTTTTTGAAATGATCAAAACCTTATTTGATATCGACATGAAACCCATTGAGATTGAACCCTATGCGGAAGGTTCAAAGGCCTTTGAGGTGTATCGAAAGGGTGATTTGATTGCTTATTATTTCATCGATCCCTACACCCGTCCTGAAAAAAGACCAGGCGCCTGGGCGAATGATTTACGGTCCGGCTACCTCACTTCAAAAGGGGAAAAAAGACTGCCGATTGTCATCAATGAATGTAACTTTCCTCAACCTGGCAAAGACAAGCCTTCATTGCTCAGCCACCGCGATGCAGAAACCATCTTCCACGAATTTGGCCATGCGATCCATGTGATGCTGAGTAGCCATAATTTGCCAAATTTGAACGGTTTTCACACTGAATGGGATTTTGTGGAGGCTCCGTCTCAGATTTTGGAAAATTGGTGTTGGGAGTATGATGTCCTTAAAACATTTGCCAAACACTACGAAACCGATGAGGTGATTCCCAAGGAGGTCATCGAAAAGTTGAAAAAAACTAAGAATTTTATGGCGGGTCTATTCTTAATCCGCCAGAATGAGTTTGGTTATTTGGATTATTCACTCCACAGCCAACCCATTCCCGAAACGGTGGAGGCCTTGGATAAAAAGTGTTTTGAGGTCTCAGACCAGTACAGTGTGCTTAAAAAATTTGAGGGTTATAGCATGTACACTGCCTTCTCTCATGTGTTTGCAGGAGGCTACAGTGCTGGCTATTACAGCTACGTCTGGGCCGAGATTTTGGAGGCGGACATGTTTGAGGAGGCTAAAAAAATCGGCCTACTGAATCCAGCTTTTGGAGAAAAATATGCGGATGAGATCCTGTCGCCAGGCACTCAAAGGCCAGCAATGGAACTTTTTACCACGTTTACTGGAAGACAGCCCAACATTACAGCGTTGTTTCACAAGCATGGGATTGATGTTAATTAAGTGGTTAACTTGATCCAATTCTTAATTGTAGATTTTGTCTTGAAGCGGCTAGAGGTAAGCGATTAGCGATTAGCAACTACTTTTGGCAAAGCCAAAAAAAGAAAAACTTACCGCTAACCGCTTACCACTGGATCAGCAGATTTTTAGTTTGAACAAATTCCATAAAAAAATCTAAAATCATTCAAAACCCTATAAATAAGTGCTGATTTCCCGGTAAGGCTAGGGGCCTGGTGAGAAACGAGCGGGTAAAACAATGAATAAAGGAAATAAAGATGATTCCACCTCGTGTTCTCCCCAGCCGTTTTTACTTCGTTTTTGGGGTCAAAAATGAAGAAAAGAAAAAATAAACAAAAAAAAAGAGGTGGCATAAGGGGGTAAGGTTATTAAGTTGGGATTTGAGGTTGAAGTGAAGAAGGTTTCAAGCTAAAAAAGGGGTGAGCCTTACCACTTATCGCTCACAAAAAAAGGGCTGGACTTTTTGAAAAATAAGCGTATTTTTGGGGTGTATGGGAGCTGAAACACTAAATCATCGGGAAGAAGACATTCCAGACTCATTTTCCTCCCTCGGAGCCAATTTAGACTGGCACAGCGCTAATGCTGAGGAAGGTGGTGATCTAGAGGAAGCAAGAATGATTGCTCATTTTAGACATGCTGTGACCGATAAATTAGGAAGTGTCTACAGTATTAATCACACTAATGAGAATCACGGTGGACTGACTGTTTTAGGCTACCACCACAATGGCAGCTATGGGATGACAGGCTATGAGACCTTTAAGGGAACAGCTCAACGGTCTGACTTAGATGTGGATAAAGTTGGAGAGCGCGTTGCTAAACATGAAAAGCTTCATGGCTCGTTTCATAAAATCGATCCCAATCATGTATTTGAAACCGAAATCCAAATTGAAGGCTTCACTTCAACAGCAGCCCACAACACTGAAGAATACGGGGTTTCTGAGGCCAGCGGGACGAGTGACTTTGATGCCTATGGACAATATCAAGGCGTGGCTAAGTCTGTAACACGTGCACTGGGCATTGCCTCAGTGGATGAGATGATTGCTATTAGGTCTTCAAGAGAGAGGCTTCAAGCTTTCCTTGCAAGGCGGCAAGAAGAAAGAGCTGCCAACGATGGAGCTTACACAAAATCGCAAAATGCAGCAGCTTAAATGGCTCAGAACCGAAAATGCACCAAAATCTTGCCGTGGTTTTTTGGCTTCACCTCAAGTCGATGATACAGCTTTTTGATGTGCTTCTGATTCAAGAACCGCTTCACTTTCTTCATCAAAGCCCCCGTCCCCTTCCCTGGAATGATATCAATGAGCGGGATTTTATTTTTCATTGCCTCATCAATCACCCGATTGAGCTCGTCTTCAATTTTGTGGCTTTTATTGTAGATGTCATGGAGATCGAGACTGATTTTGGACATAGAAAAAATTAAAGTACAGCCATTGTACTGTAAGTTAAAATATGCTATAATTCAAGTATCATTAAACTGACTTAGAATGAAAAAACTCAATCCTCGAGCCGTTTGGCTATTTTTTATCAATTATTTATTTCGTTTTTCAGGCTTCTACGTTCTAATGTTTATCTATACATTTAGCCTTGAATCTCAACTGCGTCGGGCAGGCATTGATCCAAAATTAAATGTATACATTATTTTGGGTGCAATTGTCCTACTTGTGCTTTTATTTGTATGGGCCATGCTTGCACGTCATTTTTATCGTTATGAACTGAGTGAGAATGGCTTTAAAAGCGAACAAGGCGTTCTTAGTAAAAAATATGTGACCATCCCTTATGACCGCATTCAAAATGTAGACATCCACCGTAGCATACTATCACGCGTCCTAGGACTCTCTGACATTCAAATCCAAACCGCTGGCACCTCTGGCGTGTCAATGGGGAGGTGGGGAGGTGGCTCTGAGGGCCGCTTACCAGGAATTGCAAAAGAAGACGCTGAAAAATTGCGTGATGAGCTAATTGAACGAGCTAAAAATTCAAAAAATCAAGGCCTCTAATGCCTAGATGACTAAAAAGCTAGCAGGATCTAAACCTTGCTAGCTTTTTTAGTGAGTCATATCACACCCCTCACAATATGATTAAAATTGAACTGGTAACTCAAAGCTCAAGGCATTCTCTGGCAAACCTGAGGGGTTGTCGTTCTCAAAAATAAGCTTACCTGCGGCAGCCTCACCTGGTTCGAACTCTAGGTCAGCTACAAATGGAACAGGTTCTTCAGTCATCCACTCCTCAGTCGCTGTTACAGGAGCAATGGCAAGTTCCTTGCCCTCCTCATCCATCAGACGAACCAAGAAAGCACCTTCAAAGTACCATTTTCCGATGGCTTCGCCCTCAATTACTAGGGGGCTTGATATGGTTTGATTGGGCTCAGGAGAACTGATGATTATATTGTCATCGGAATTAGTAAGGGATTCCTCTTCTGACAAAGTATTGAGCTCATTCAAAGCCTCTTCTTCAGCAGCTTCTAAGTCTGACTCCACAATCTCAGCCTCTGAGGTTGACGACTCAGTCTGAACTTCTGATGAGTGGGATGAATTTGGAATATCCACATCCACCGATTCTTCAGCCACATCGCCTTGACAGCCATTTAAAAGAAAAAGAATAAGAAATAGGGGTAGAAATTTTTTCATAAAATTGAGTTAATTATAAATTTTTTTAAAAGAATTTTTAAAATCCATGGCTTTGAATATCAATTCAAATCACAGGCGAGAAAACGAGCTTTTGAAGATCATTCACAATTAGATCCAAGCGAGAAGCCGCCTTATCATAATGTTGATGAATGCCTAAATTCAAATATTCTGCTTTCACTTCAGGATTAAAAGTATTCGAAACCACAAACACGGACAAGTTAGACCATTTATCGGAAGCTCTAACATAACTCAAAATATCCAAACCGGTTTTTTCATCTATTAGATAGTGATCTAACCACAAAAAAGAAATAGAATGCGCTTGGCCTAAATACATAATTGCCTCATCATAACTACGGGCACAAAGCACCTCAAAACCCACGCTCAATAAGCAATCCATAATAACCTCCTGTAAAGAAAGTTCATCTTCAGTCAATAAAATAATCGGCTTTTTCCCTTCTTTCATGGCTAACATTATTTAATAGAAAGTAATGATGTATCAATCTGATGGTGGATCAACCACATAGTGACCTGGAGCACGAATAATAAATGTGGTGCCCACACCTAACTCAGACTCAAACCAGATATCACATCCGAAATTATCCATAATTGTCTTCACAATGTAAAGCCCCAATCCAGCACCCTCCACCGACTGACCTTTAACATTTGAGGCTCGGAATAATTTAGTAAATATTTGGTCATGTTGATCAGCCGGAATACCACAGCCATTATCTTCAAAGCGAAGCTCAAGAAACCCATCTTTATGACAGACAGAAACGTTAACCTGGCCACCCTTTGAGGTATACTTAATCGCATTAGAAATTAAATTGTGAAAAACAATTGAAGTCAAATTTTCATTTGCAGTTATAAAGATGCGAGGAGGCTCAACATTCAACTCAAGCGTTATTTGTTTTTTTTCAATTAAAAATTTGAAATGTCCTATTTCTACACGTAAAATTTCAACCAAATCCAAACATTTATAATCCACTTCAGACAATTGCATCTCGACTCGAGAAACATTTAGAAGTGAGTTGACCAAGGCAGTCATATACTTACCTCCTTTATAAATCTTCTCAATGTACCTCTTCTGTTTTTCAGTAAGCTCATTCCCCCTCTCATCCAAAAGCATTTCACTATACCAATTCACCATAGAAAGAGGTGTTTTTAGCTGATGCGATGCCAAAGAAACAAATTCAGACTTAGCCCGGTCCACTGCTTTATATCGAGAGATATCTTGTGCCAAAGCAACAAAAAATAAGGGCTTTCCCTCTTGTATAATAGGATATACAGCCAATCGAATGGGCAAATCATTGGTAGTGAGGATGGCCTCGTCACTAACAAAGGGCTGCCCCCGTAAAACAGTCTGAACCACGTTATTGATAAACGTTTCCGTGTCTTTTTCACTTTTTAAAAAATCAGTCGCTCGTTTTCCTTTAACTTCTGAAAAACGACGACCAGACATTTTCTCCATTGCAGGGTTAATATAAGTGAATTCAAAATTTTTATTCGTAATCACGACACCATCCATTGAAAACTCTGCGGCTAATTTAAATTTTTTCAATTCCTCTGTACGTTCATGCACTCTTTTTTCTAAACTTTCATAAGATTCTTTTAATTTTTCAGCCATGTGATTAAAGGCTTGGGCTAATTTACCCACCTCATCCCTCGATGGGACCTTGGCACGTTTAGAAAAATCCCCCTTCTCTATTGCAATGGCCACTGAGGTGAGCTGAGTAATTGGTCGAGAAAAGCTGTTTACGGCTAAATACGTAAAGAATATTAGCAATAATGTGGAAAAAATAGAGACAATGAGATAAGAGCTAAGCAGAACTCCAATGGGAGCTAGTGCCTCATCGCGATCTATTTTAACAACGAGCCCCCAATCCAATCCTTCAATATAGCGTGTAACCGCCAAAACAGACTGCCCCCTATAATCAATAACACCCTGATCTATTAAAACGCTGTCTTCACCCGAGAGTGCCACATTGATTGGGAGTTCCACTCGCTCCTTAGGAACCACACGATTAAAGGGCGCTCCAAAATCAAAGCGTAAAGGGGTAATGAAAACGGCATCACCAGCTGCATTTTTTTTTGCCAAGGCAATTTC
>JAUHXI010000082.1 GCA_030426875.1 bacterium | reverse complement strand
ATGGGCTTTAAAAGGATGTTTCCAAAAAAGAATACAATGCCTAAAATCAACAAAACAACAGCCAAACCAGTGTAATCCGAAGCTAAATTCCATAAATATTTGAATGTTTCAAAAAAATCTGGACTTTCTTGCGTGGAAAATAAAGCTGAATTCTTGAATGCAGTGTATTGGTAAGCCAAATAACCACTGGAAACCACCACCGTGAAAAACGCTGGAATAAACGCATACCAAATCAATCGCTTGAGGTTACCCTGAGTCATTTGCCAGGCCCGCTGAAGAATAGCTCGAACATCCATATCTTTTGTTTTTTCAAGCAAATTGTAGCATAAAAAGCGGTAAGCAGGTAGCGATAAGCGATAAGCAAAATCCTTTTTAGCTTCGCTAAAAATAAAGAAGTCTATCACTACCCGCTTAACGCTTACCCTTATCAAGAGAATCTCAAATCGACAAAAAAAATAAATCCACGTGAAAGTCGGGTGTTTTTAAAGAGCGCCAATCTTGACACTTACTCTCATAAGATTTTTGAGAATAGAGGTGGACTGACGCTCTAACGACACACAACCCAAGAAATGGGGGTGGTCAGATCCCAGGTGCTCAGCCATAAAGGCGAACAAACTGAGGAGACTCCCTACAAGTCAACTATTTATATCCCGCTGCTGAGCGGTTTTTCCCAAACGAGTTGGGATTCTTTTGTTTTTGTTTTTGGCCTCTACCCCCTCATGAATCACACAAGGTGTTCACTTAAGGAGAGAGACTACTTTTCTCACTCGCTGAGCCTTCTTGATCAAAAGATAAAGAAGAAACAGAGTAAGTTGGGGAAAAGTAGGGAGAGGTCAATAACTAAGCTACCGGGCCTAAATATAGACATGAGCAGTCAGTTATTGACCTCCACTTACTTCCTAGTTGTTAATGAAGCTATCAGAGTATTATAGCAAACTTTTATTAAGAAATCAAGGGTATATTTAGGCTTTCTTTTATGAGGCTGTTCAAAAGCCCTTAATTTAGCTAGAATGAACTGGCTTCAATTTTAAATTCTAAATGCTTCGAAAAGCAGATTTTATTTAAAATTTAAAACTTAAAATTTAAAATTAACTCAAGCAGTGAAAGGAAAACTCTTTTTATTAGTCGGCCCCTCAGGATCAGGCAAAAGCTCTGTTTTATCAGAACTAAAAAAGTCTCATCCCGAATTCACCTACCCCCTCTCTGCCACCACGCGTGCCATGCGGGAGGGTGAAAAGGAAGGTGAAATCTACCATTTTTACTCGAAAGAGCAATTTCAAAAAGGCATTGAGAAGGAAGAATTTTTGGAGTGGGCGGTGGTTCATCAGGATAATTATTATGGATTGATCAAAAAACCGTTGATGGAGGCCTTGGAAAATGGAAAAACAGTGGTGAGAGAGGTGGACATTCAAGGGTTTGACAGCATTCGTGACAAAATTCCAAAAGAGAGCCTGGTGACCATCTTCATCACTGTGCCGAATAAAAATGAGTTGATTGAGCGGATTGTGAACCGGGCTGCCATTTCGGAAGATGAGTTAGAAAAAAGAAAGGAGAGCATGTACAAAGAGTTCAACCGGCTGAGGGATTGTGATTATATGGTGGAAAATCGGAATGGGGAGTTGGAGGAGACAGTAGAAAAGGTAGTGGAAATCATCGGTTCAGAGTCGAGCTAAATCTCTGGGCTCGGGAGTCGCCAAGTGGTAAGGCAACGGGTTCTGATCCCGTCATTCGGGGGTTCGAACCCCTCCTCCCGAGCTTAGCGATTTAGTCATAAATTTTGAAAGTTAAAAATACGATCATGAATGAAGTTGAGCTAAAAAAGCTGCTGACAATTGGGGTAAATCAGATAGAAAATATCGAGAAAAAAATCCTATGGATGATGATTATGAAGGATCACCCATGTGGGCTAATGACATACTGATGGATTTGATGGAAGGGGGTCCACAAGAGGCATTGCAAATGATTGTGATGATTCTAGAAAGGGACTTAAGTAAAAAGAGATTTGAAATGCTTGCCGCTGGACCTCTAGAAGATTTATTAAAAAGTTCTGGAGAGGTGGTGATCGATCAAATAGAAAAAGAAGCCACACAGAATCCAAAGTTTGCAACTCTTTTGGGCGGGGTCTGGAAGAGTGAAATCAAGGATGAGGTATGGAATCGTGTTCAGAAAGCACGGGATCAAAACGGTTGGGACTGACTATGAAAGATGTCTTTAAATCTACTTTTATGTTAAATTGAAATCAAAGACATCACACCATGCAACATCTACAATTCTATCAAAAAGAAGGTGACATCTACACTGCAATCGACCCAGACGCTGATAAAAATTCATTAGGGTGTGCCATAATACTACTCTTATTTGGCGGACTCATAACAGCACTTATTCTAACGGGAAACAGTGATAAAATAGGCAATAATGGAAATAGAGGCATGTTGATATTTACAGGTCTGCTGGCTTTGCCCTTTGGTATCATTAAGATTAGAGGCTACAAGCGACGTCTTAAACTCAATTTAGACAAGAAGGCAATCCAAATTACATATGCTGGCTTCTTAAAAAAAGAGGAGGTCAGAAGGGAGTATGCCTTTTCTAGAGTGATTGAAGTCTTCAAGAAGGAAAAATTTCGCAAGGGTGTCTACAGAGGCACCAATATAGAAATCAAACTAGAAAAAAAAGAGGGTGGGACAAAAAACAAGAAAATTTGGAGAAATATTGAAGATCCTAAAATAGCGGATGCCATACTTCAAGAAAGTAAATCCATCATGGGAATGAATAATCAATAATTGACATAAAACATGAAACTCGACATGCACGGGCTCATCACCACTCAATTTGATGAGATGGTAAAATTTTATAAAGACGTCATGAAAATGGAGGTGGCTTTTATGATGGAGGGCAATTATGCCGAATTTAAAACCGGCGGCACCCGCTTTGCCATCAGCACCAATAAAGTGATGGAGGGGGCGACAGGTCATAAAAGTTATCGGGAGAAAAAAGTTGGACAGTCTGTCGAGCTGGCCTTTTTAGTTGATTCACCGGAGGAAGTAGATGCAAAGTATAAAGAAATTGTGGAAAAAGGGGCCACTCCAGTCAAAGATCCACATGACTTGCCCTGGAATCAACGCGCGGCTTTTTTTGCCGATCCCGATGGGAACATTCATGAGATTTTTGCGGAACTGGAAAAATAAATTTATTAAATCTAAACCATTAAAAATGACTGAATATTTTACAATTGTATCCATTAAAATAAAACCAAAAAGAAATTTGGGTAGTGTGGATGCAGCTGAAATGACAAGGATCTATAATCTAATTGCCTCTACGGTTGGCCTTAGTGTTTCTGATAGGCTAACTGAAAATGGTAGTGTAGTTGAATTAAGCCTCTTAAGAGCTGAAGGTCGAGAAATTTCTGATGAAGAAGGTGAAAGAATAAGGGGTCAATTGGCCACTATCCTAGAGGATAATAGTGTAGAAATCGTCCTTCCCAATTAAGGATAATTAAAACTCAAAACAAGAAATGATCCACGTCCAAAACCTAACCTACGCCTACCCAGGTGCAAAAGAAAAAACCCTCAAAAATCTCACGTTTAAGATGGAAAAAGGAGAGATTTTTGGTTTTTTGGGACCCTCCGGAGCAGGTAAAACCACCACTCAGAAAATCCTCTACAAAATTTTAAAAGGGTTTGAAGGTGAGGTAAAAGTGGGCGGGAAGGCCTTGGAAAAATGGGGGAAAGCGTATTTTGAAACCATTGGCGTGGGCTTTGAATTGCCCAATCATTATTTAAAATTGACCGGGAAAGAAAATTTGGAATTGTTTGGAAATTTTTATCCCAAAGAAAAACTCAAAAATATATCGGAACTTTTTGAGCAATTTGAACTGAAAGATGCCCTCAATAAACGGGTCGAAGACTATTCCAAAGGCATGAAGGTCCGCCTGAATTTCATCCGCGCCATCCGCCACAACCCCGACCTCATCTTTTTTGACGAACCAACAGCAGGCCTAGACCCCGTCAACGCTCATAAAATAAAGCAACATATTCTAAAATTGAAAGAAGAGGGTAAAACCATCTTCATCACCACCCACAACATGAGCACAGCAGATGAGATTTGCGATCGCGTGGCCTTTATTGTGAATGGCGAGTTGAGAGTCATCGAGAAACCTTCAATCTTAAAGCACAAACACGGTCAAAAACGGGTGAAAGTGGAGCTGAAGAATGGGAAAATGGAGGCATTTGAACTAGAAAAATTGGGTAAAAATGCTGACTTCCTAAATTTTTTGAAAAAAGATGAGCTGGAACGAATCAATACACAAGAAGCGACACTGGAGGAGGTTTTTATTAAGGTGACGGGGGAGAGGTTGGCCCCCGAGGGAGGATTAAATTAGCGCCACAAACATTCTGGAGCCCTTTGCAAAAGCGCTCCAGCAATCTTAAACAAATTTTACCCCTCCCCTTCGGGCGCCGATAGGTGAGCTGGGAGGGGTCACCAAAAAACCAATGAAACAACTCATCAAACAAATCAAATGGCAATTCCTTCTGCTGCAGCGCAACCAAATCATCACCATCAGCGTGGTAGTGACGGTGATTTATGCTTTGATTTTTTTTGGGGTCAATCATTTGGGCGCCAGCGACAAGATTCTAACCCTGATCATTTTCAACGACCCTGCCATCATCGGGCTGCTTTTTATCAGTGTCATGATTCTGATGGAGAAAAGGCAGGAAGTACTCTCCGCCATTTTTGTAACGCCAACGAGTGTCCACAGTTACCTTCTGGCCCGAGTCCTCCCGCTTTCTATCATCGGCTGGCTCGGCTCGCTTGGCATTGCCTTTGCAGCGTTAGGAAACAATTTCAACCTCCTGCATTTTTCAATGGGCGCCTTTGGCATATGTGTGATCGCCTGTCTGATCGGAATTTGGCTCACCAGCAGAAGTGATGAATTCATGTTGGTCATCCTAAAATCAATCCCCATTCTTTTCATCGTTTTTAATTTACCCCTTCTCAATTACTTTGAATTAACCAACTTTCTCCCCTTCAATTTTATGCCAGCCTATGGAGGGCTGACCTTGATTGTGAATTCTTATGAAAATATTGCGAATACAACTTCATTACTTTTGGGGTATGGATCGCTTTTGGTATGGATTCCGATTATTTATTTCCTGACTTATAGGAGTTTTGTGAGGCGAGTGGTGAGCTAAGACCAATCCCTCAGGCCCCCTCTAACTCACCCAAAGAAGGAGGACTGAATTAGCACCACAAACATTCTGGAGCCCTTTATAAAAGCGCTCCAGCAATCTAAATAATAAGCCAAATTTTACTCTTCCCCTTCGGGGAGGTCGGGAGGGGTCACCTACAATCATTAATCTTCAACCTTGAATAAGCCACTCAAAACCACCCTCAACGACTTCAAACTCATTTTCCGCACCGCCTCATTGCGGGTATTTTTATTCTTGCCGTTGGCTATTTTACTCGTCATCAATTGGTTTTTGCCCTATTTGATAGGCCGGTACCCCGTGGTGATAGATTACGTCATTTTTGTTTTGATGGTGAGTACAACTGAAACAGCCGTGATGTTCATGTTTATTTATGCCATGGTTTTGATCGATGAAAAAGAAACAGGAGTGGCCAAAGTGTATGGAATCTTGCCTCTAAAACAAATCACCTTCATTCTTCAGCGATTCACCCTGCCCTTTCTCATCGCTACAAGTTTCACTTTTTTAGTCTTGATGGTGCAGCCGTTTTTTGATTTTTCAGCAGGCCCAGCCCTTGCCCTCTCAGCTTTGGCAGGACTCCATTCACCCCTTTATGGACTAGCGGTCACCATCTCATCCAAAAATAAAATGGTGGGATTGGTTTACATGAAAATTTATAATTTATTCATCATCATACCCCTTGTCTCCTTCTTTCTAAGTAAAGCTATACAACCTTTCTTTGGAATCATCCCCAGCTACTGGATTTTTGTGGGAATGGAAAACATGCATCTGGGAGAACCTATCTTATGGCCGATGGTGATTGGTTTCATTTATAGCCTTTTCCTTATTTTTATTTTGGCGAGGATTTTTGTAAAGCGGCATTTTGTTTGAGGAAAAAATCTATCGCGTACGGACACAGAATCTTGTATCCTCACAGATGATCGGGTGTTTTTTGAAGGCGAAATTCGCGAATATCGCCTTCAAAAAGAAATCATCACAGCAAAGAATCAAGATAACACCCCTCACAATAAACCGTTTCCTCTCGCTCCGGCGCATAGGTGGTATTGATAACCGCCTGACACTTTTCACACTCCCGATCGTATAATTTTCGAGGATTTCTAGATTTCATTCGCTTCTTATGCCGACAAAAGAAGCAAGTTGCCGGGAGTGGCAATCCCATCTGACGATAAAATTTTAGCTCCTGGGCTACAATTTTATAATTCCGCCCGCAAGTATCACAAGCCAAACGTTCTTTAAGAACTGAATCCTCCACCTCCACAATCGTATCGGGCGGTGAATAAGTGGCAGGAAGCAACCCTTCATTTGTCTGATCCTCCCACTGATACCCTTTGGCCATGGCCTCCTCTTTGGTCAGCGGAAAATAATCTTGAGCCATGGTGGTATTGTAG
>JAUHXI010000081.1 GCA_030426875.1 bacterium | reverse complement strand
TTTTGTTACGTTGCATGTGGGATTGGGCACCTTTCAACCTGTAAAAACAGATGAGATTGAGGCCCATCAAATGCATTCAGAGTATTTTGAGCTATCAGAAGAAACAGCTAAAAAACTGAATGAGGCTAAAAAAATGGGAAAGAAAATCATTGCGGTGGGCACCACATCGGTGAGAGTGTTGGAATCCTGTGCAGATAGAATTGAAGGTGACAGTCGCCTTCAATCAAAATCAGGAGAGACGGACATTTTCATCAAACCAGGCTATGAATGGAAATTTGTCGACGGATTGATCACTAATTTTCATGTGCCCAAGAGTACCTTACTCATGCTAGTGAGCGCCTTAGCGGGAAAGGACTTTATTTTTAAGGCTTATGAAAAAGCCAAAAAAGAGCATTATCGATTTTTTAGCTTTGGAGACTCAATGTTGATTCGGTGATTTAGAAGACCCCTCTAACCTACCTCCGACATCCAAAGGGGGAGGACATGAGGACGCGATTAATCGCGTCCCTACTTCTACCCCTTCAATTGCTTCGTCTCTGCCCATCTAGAGATTTTTTCTTCCACCACCTCGCGAGGCCGACAATAGCGTTCTCGAGACAAACGGATGACCTTTTCACGACGCCCTTCTTCCTGCTCAACGTGGGGAGGCGGAAGGGTGGCCATTGAAAAGGTGGGAGATGGCATCCCATCAATCATCAATTTGGTGTAGCAGTTGTACTTGGGCAGCGTGATGATGTCATTGGGCAGTACTTCTTCAGAAAACTGACTTGAAAAGTGCTCGGCATCGTCATAACCCACCTGAAAACAGACGCTGGTCCCCACATTACCAAACACGGCATCTCGCACTTCATCCGGCATTTGAGCCACGTACTGATTGGCCATCACCAGGTTCAACTTGTACTTTCGGGCTTCAGAAAGAATGGTGGCAAAGGCATCGGTGGCAAAATTTTGGAACTCATCCACATACAAATAAAAATCGCGACGGTCTTTTTCGGCCATGTCGGCCCGGCTCATGGCATCGAGTTGAAATTTGGTGATCAGCATGGAGCCCAGGAGTGAGGAGTTGTCTTCGCCAATTTTCCCTTTTGACAGGTTGACTACAATGATTTTACCGCTATCCATCATGAAGCGAATGTTCACGGTGGATTTGACCTGTCCTACAATATTACGAATCATAGGGGAGGAAAGGAATTGACCCACCTTGTTTTGAATGGGCGAAATAGCCTCAGTACGCTGTCTGTCTTGCATTTTTTCAAACTCATCCACCCAAAAACTCTTGACCATGGGATTTTGAATGTTCACCACCACCTTCCTTCGATAAGGTTGATCCACTAAAATTCGCATGATTCCGAGCATTGAGGTGTTGGGGTATTCGGCTAATGCCAACAAACAGTTTCGTAGAATATGCTCTAAGCGTGGCCCCCACGAATCGGAGTACATTTTTTTGAACACCCCCAACAACCCTGACGCCATTAAGTTCCGCTTTTGAGGATTTTCAGTATATTCCAACATGTTAAACGCAAAGGGATGAGAGACATCAGAAGGGTCTAAAATCACCACATCATTGGTACGATGGGATGGTACAAAGTCAATCACTGCATCGGCTAAATCTCCATGAGGGTCAATGATAGCTAATCCTTTTTTCTGATGCACATCGGAGCGAATCATGTTCTGAAGCAGGACGGATTTACCCATCCCCGTCTTACCGATGATGTAAATATGACGGCGTCGATCGATCGTTTTGATTCCAAATGGCTCCCGGTGGCCTCTAAAATTAGTCTCTCCAATCACATTCAATTCATCATCAGAAACAGAGCCAACCACTGGCAAACTGTGGGGTGGCTCAAGTTTTCTGGACGTCACCCACATCACATTTGGGGTGCCCACTTCGCCTGATGGCATGTGATAGAGGGTGGCCAGCTCCTCAACACTCAGCACCATCGGCTCCACCACTGCCCGCTGCCTAAAGCGCTTTAAAATTTGAGAATTGGCTGTATTCATGCGACTGATCTCAAACCCATTCACATTGGGCAAGGTGAATTGCTTAAAGCTACCGGCTATTTCATTGAGCTTTATTTCAGCTAAATCGATGTTTTCTTGTCGGGGTAAGTAGACCATGCGAAGGTTCACTCCATAGCTAAGACGGGTGACCTTGTTCACCGCTGCCGAAATGGGATCTTCTCGATCATGTGTGGAAGAGGTTTCTTCTCGTAAATCTTTTTCCTTCATGGCATCTTCTGGCAAAGCACCCGTTCGGCCAGCTCTCAAAATCCATAAGAAAAAACGCAACGGGGCATTGTAAAGCCGCCTCCAAAACCCCTGAGATAAATAAGCATTGATGGCCTTATTTTTAAACCAATCACTTTTTCCAAAGCGACCGTTATTGAGTATTTTTAAACATTTAAGCCCTCGTTTTCGCCACCAGTCTCCCATGGGCTCAATGGTGATTTGAATCCAGGCCTCTTCGTCGGTCGCATTCAGCTTAGAAAGCGTGGCAGTGATCCCTGCCAAGGGTTCAGTGGCCACATTGGTGAGCTTGTCTTCAAATTGTTTGTAGCGCTTGATGGGGAAGACATTGGGCCCAGACAAACCCATTTCTGCCGTAATCACCACCCGGTCCTGGGTTGAATGGGGCTGTCGAACCACCGGCAAATGCACCTGACTTTGAACCGGTTGTTGTGGCATGTCAGACACGTTCAATTTAGAACGGCTCACTCGATGATCTTGTTTGGAGTAATCCTCCACCACCTCAATTTCTACATCCGGATACTGAGCATACACCTGGCTTTCTACCACATTTTTATACTGACGGGGAGCCCAGATAAAGAATTGAATTTTACCCCCAACATTTGCAATTTCTAAGCTGATGCGCGGCGAAGTTTTACCCGAAAGGTAATTGAAAAATCCATGATTTTGACGAATACCATGCAGTGCAGAGAAAATTTGTTCGGCCACAATAGGTCCGCGTTCATTGGTTTTAGAAACAGCCACACGAAGCAAAACAGATGGCATGCTCTGATTATATTGTTGTTGTTTGTGGGCGATGTAGACGTTTAGCAAAAAAGTAGACAAAAGGAGGAGTGCGACGGCAATGAGTGCGATTTGGAACATTAGTTACGCTAAAATTTTAATTTTATAGCAATTTGCAATACGGCAAGCCCATCATAGCAAATTCCACCCCATTTTTCTACAAATAATAGCATAAATTAGGGAAAAAATCAATGATTTAAGGCTAGAAAATCTTATTAACTCACCCCCCCACACTTCTTTAAACAGTGCCTACGCTTGCTTTATTTGAGAGTGATCAGAGGTGAGTGGTCAGAGGTGAGTGGTCAGTGATCAGTTTTTTGTTTTTAGGGAAGCTAAAAATGTTTGGACTCACCACTCATCCCTGATCACTCAACACTCCTAGAAGGTTGTCGTACTTTAGCAAGAGTAGGAAGGTGCGTAACATGAGTTAAATAACTTTAAAAAAGCAAAACGCCACTTGCGCTTTGGTGGGCAGAGTAGTAGTATGACACCCAGCTAGAAATATAATTATGAATAATAACCATTAACTTGCACTCTTTATGAAGAAAATAATTGCATTGTCCACCATGAGCGCCCTCATGTTAGCCGTGACCCCTATGGCAGGAGCCCAAGAATCGGCTGAAGAAGCTGGCTTTCTTACAGCATTGGGCAATTTAACTGGAATGGAAAACTACAGCGCTGCCGAAGTAGTGGAAGGGAGTCTTAAAATCAATGAATTTGGGGATGATTTTACAGTCAATTTTACAGTGAACTCCGACACTCGTGTGGATGGTTTGGCGACTGCGAATGAGCTGATGGCTGAAATTGAAGTTGTCAATAATGGGGAAGTGGAACCATACTTCATGTCTTTTGAAACCATGAACATTATGGTGGGGGCTGACATTTTGAGCATGGATGAAAATGGGCTTTATGCCACACTGAATGAGTTTGATATTGAAGTTACGGGGGCTTATGATGAAGGCACTGCCTCTGATATTGAATTTGCTGAGACCATGGCTCAACCGTTCATTGGCATTCAGTATTACCTGCCTTTGAATGACTTTCCCTCACACATGACCATGCCGCTTGACATGGCTCAGTTGAAAAACAATTTTTCTGAGAATCCTGAACAAGCCATTCGTGATTTTGTAGAAGAAATCGCCACTCAGGGAATCAAACAACAGTCTTTCTACAGCAGCCTTTATGGGTGGGATGAAATGGACGAATACATCGATTTTTCTACCGTTGAAGACCCCCGAGCTTTGATTGCCGAAAAAGGATGGGAAGTGCTACCGGCTGATTTAGAAGTCTTGGTTGAAAAAGGTGCCATGGAATGTCAAACTCAAGCCGATATTGAAGCGGAAATGGAGGAAATTAGGCTTATGTATGGTGAAGATGAAGCATTCTTCTTCGAAAGCACTACGATAGACAACCTGGGTGAAGTTGAAGATGGCTTCCTTTATGACCTAGCTTGTTATACTAGCTATCCTTTAAATGATGAAAACTTGAGTGAAAGTGAACAGTACCTGATGGATCATCTTGATTTTTACACAGGGGATTGGCTAATGGAAGCGGGTGAACTTTTTTATGTAGTGACTCGTGACCCTGGAGATGAATTTTACTTTGGTGACAATTACATCACCTTTTTAGAAGAAGGACTAGCCGCAGGGACTGCTGTTGAAGTCGACTTTGAAGCAGGCATTGAAAAGGGTTACCTAGAGTGTAATACAACTGAAGATGAAGTGACTATGGTGGAGGAAATGATTGAATGGGAAGGCGGTGGCCTCAGTGAAGGAGCGATTGAAGAAATGAGAGAGGAAGCCCTCAATTATGTGCCCGGCTACCTAGACCCTAATGCAGAAGAAGGTGCCAAAACATGGCCTGGCTGCTGGGTGGTTGATTTTTATGCAGGTGATGATTTAACTGAAGCAGAACAAGTGATTGTAGATGCTTCTTACACCGGCGATTTTGTTTTTCACGAGGGCACCTGGTTCTATATCGCTGGTATTCATGAGGATTATTCCCAAAGATATGAAGAAGAAATGGCTGCTTTAGAAGCTTACGAAATCCCAGAAGCTGAACTTGAAGAAGGCCTGGTTGGAGTTAGAGCTGGTTTAGACATCTTTTTTGACGCCGACCTTTTCTACAATTTAGACATTGTGAATGGTCAGTATGAAGGGGCTGAATTTTTTAGCCTACGAAAATCGGGTGTTGTGAATATGATGCAAGAAATGTATCTACTCATGGAAGGCGAAGAGATGGATGAAGTTGAGTTAGAGGAAGTGAATGACGTCATGAACGGTGTTAATTTGACTGGAATCTATGACCTAGATGAAGGAGGCGATTACTTAGACATGCTTTATGTAAATTTCGGTTTCCTCTTTGAAGACACCTACTATGACGGTGAAACCTCAACCTTTGAAATGGACATGAACTATGCTTTCAAAGTAACTGATCCAACCGCCACTAATGATCTTGAAGCCCCTGAAGAATTTGAGGATTTGAGCAGGTTGCTGATGAGCCCTCTTTTCTTCTAAGGTGAATGATTGGCATTAAACTTAAAAAACCGACACCCTTACAGGTGTCGGTTTTTTTTGTGCAGCGATTAGCGATTTCATTTTTTAGCGTTGCTAAAAAATAGGTGGGAGTTCTATTACTTACTACTTAGTCCTTACTACTTATTAGTTACTACTTATTCGTTACCCCTTACTCACTACTCGTTAGTCATAAAGTAAATTAGGGTAACTGGAATTTTTAAGGTGGGTTGGATAGACTAAAAATAGAGCTATCCAACCCTAACTCATTCCTTAAGGTATGTTTTATATAAAATATAATTATTATACTTTAAAAGAATTGTCTTTATTACTAAGGTATGATATTATCATTTTAAAATTAACATACCTTAATGTACATTACCAAAGAAATGCTCACACCATTGGAAAAAAAGGTTAAGTTTCTCAATTCTAAAAGGCCTTTATCACCGGTTGTTGTGAATAAAATACGAGAGCAATTTGCCCTTGAGATGACCTATAATTCCAATGCGATTGAAGGCAACACCCTCACTCTAAAGGAAACCTTTTGGGTCATTCAAGAGGGCATCACCATTAAAGGGAAGTCACTGAAAGACCATTTGGAAGCCAAAAATCACACCGAAGCCTTGGAGTTTTTATATGACATGGTTGAACATGGTAAAAAACGCACTATTTCTGGAAAATTGATCAAAGAATTGCATAGTTTAGTGGTCAGAGAATCTCAAAAAGATATCGCAGGTCAGTATCGTAATGGTGACATTCGGATTTCTGGCTCTACTCATGCACCACCTGCTTCAATGGATATTCCTGGGCTCATGGAAAATATGGTGCGCTGGTGGTCTAGACAGTCCAAAAAAATGCACCCTGTTGAGTTGGCAGCACTACTTCATCATAAATTTGTGAACATTCACCCGTTTTGGGATGGCAATGGGAGGACGGGACGATTGCTGATGAATGTGGTACTTTTGTGTGCAGGGTACCCCCTGACCATTATTCTAAAAAATGACCGAAAGCGCTATTATCGCGTGCTTGATTTAGCGGATAAGGGTGACTATCAACCCTTGTGTATGTTTGTGG
>JAUHXI010000080.1 GCA_030426875.1 bacterium | reverse complement strand
TTGAATGATTCAAATGTGGCCGCTCCGTAAATAGGCGTCAGGGTCTTAGCCCAGTACGCCAAATAAGGATCCTCTGGTTTCAGTTCAAACCCCTTCATCTGCATTTTTTCCTCCGACACAAAAAAACTCAAACAAAAACGTCCGGCAATTTTATCACCATGACGTCGAACCCCATAAAAATGCAAAATCAATGTGATGATGAAACGCGCCGTCCACATGCGACCAGACTTAACCACAATGAATAAATCAATGTCCGAATTTTCGTTGGGATTATCATAAGCCAAGGTATTACACACAGCAATCATTTTGACAAAAGGCACCGCATGTACTGACCATTCAACTTGGTCCGACTCCAGAATTTTTCGGCAATGAATTTATGTGCCTTTCGAGTTTCAATGATGGACTCACGACCAGGGAAAAGGAAATAATGCTTCAAAAAAACCAACTGCCCCTCATTCACCAAATGATCCAAGGTCCCGCGCAACTCTTTGACATGCAAAGGCTGCTTGTATTTGTAAAGATAGCCTTGAATTTCATCAATCGTCAGGGGGAAATCAAACAAGTCAAAAAATTTGAGCGTCTTTAAAATGGAACCAACCAATTCCGTTTTAATATGATCCCCAGTGTTTGCCATAGACATGTGCTGCATGGGTGAATGCTGAAAATGCGCAAAACTCATTCTAGAATGTAACATTCTAAAAAGCATTTGACCACCACAATTCGATTCTGATAGACTACGTCTATTATATATGTCGATGAAAAAAAGAGTCCTAACTGGAATTCAGCCCTCAGGTAAGCTCCATATTGGAAATTACTTCGGAGCTATCAAACGAATGGTCGAGTACCAGGCATCCAGTGACCTCTTTTTATTTGTAGCCAACCTTCATTCACTGACCACCTTGCAAGATGGAGAAAGGCTAAAAAAAATGACCCTAGACGCTGCCATCGACATCCTTGCCCTAGGCATTGACCCAGAACAGTGTCATTTTTGGATTCAATCCGACGTGCCTGAAGTGGCCGAACTCACCTGGATTCTCAGTTGCCTAACACCCATGGGCATGATGGAACGGGCCACGACTTACAAAGATAAAATTGCCAAAGGAATCAGTCCAAACTTAGGCTTATTCAGCTATCCCAGCCTGATGAATGCCGACATCCTGATCAATCAAGCAGACCGTGTTCCGGTTGGGAAGGATCAAAAACAACATTTAGAAATGGCCCGCGACATCGCCACCAAATTCAACCATCAATATGGCAAAGTATTTGTAATTCCAGAGCCGGACATTATGGAAGAAATTGCCATTGTTCCAGGAACCGATGGGCAAAAAATGAGCAAATCTTACGGCAACACCATTCCCATATTTGGGACAGAAAAAGAAATTAAAAAAGCCGTGATGGGCATTGTGACTGACTCCAAAGGGGTGGAAGAACCCAAAGATCCCAAAACTTGCAATGTATTTGCACTTTATAAACTGTTTGCGAGTCAAAGTGACGTCAAAGTGATGTCAGAACGCTATCAAAAAGGAGGAATGGGCTATGGTGATGCTAAAAAAGCCTTACTAGAAGTAATTCAGAATCACTTTGAACCCTTTCAAGCCAAGCGGGTTGAACTGGAGGCTAATCCAAAAAAAGTGGAGGAAATTTTGCAGATGGGAGCGGAGAAGGTTCGCAAGGTTTCGCTCGAGACCCTGGAAAAGGTTCGGGAGGCCACGGGACTGCACTATTAAAGGCCCCCTCTAGCTCACCCAAAAGGCGAGGATCTGACTGATTGTGTAGATCTCAATGGCTGGAGCAATTCTGTGGATTAACTCCAGCGTGTCCTGATTCCAAATTTACATAAATGGAATTAGGATGAACGACCAAGATTCCCGTTTCAAGCATAGCCTACGGCTACCTCTCGATGACTTGAGGCGAGAATGACAATTGAAGCGTTCAAAATTTGAATAATAAATAAGTTAACAAAAGAATAAAACATGACCAAATACATCTTCGTCACCGGCGGCGTATGCTCTTCACTCGGCAAGGGAATTGCCTCCTCTTCGATTGGGAATCTGCTCAAGGCAGCGGGCTATAATGTTTTCATGCAAAAACTGGACCCATATTTGAATGTGGATCCGGGGACGATGAGTCCGTTTCAGCATGGAGAAGTGTTTGTGACCGATGATGGAGCAGAGACAGATTTGGATTTGGGGCATTATGAACGCTTCATCGACGTGCCACTGAGCCGGCTGAGCAGCTTTTCGACAGGGCAAGTCTATCAAACTGTTTTGGATGCCGAACGACGCGGCGACTATTTAGGACGCACGATCCAGATCATTCCTCACATCACTGATGAAATCAAACGGCGCATCCGTGAAGCCGCCAAAAAATCCAAAGCTGACATCATGCTCTGCGAAATTGGTGGAACAGTGGGTGATATTGAAGGTCAACCTTTTATTGAAGCCTTAAGACAGATGCGCCACGAAGAAGGCACCGAAAACACCCTCTTCATCCACTTGACTCTACTCCCCTACCTTGCCTCAGCCAATGAACTTAAAACCAAACCCACGCAACTGAGTGTGCGGACCCTTCAAAGCCTAGGAATTCATCCGGACATGATTTTGGTGCGAGCCGATGGCAAAATTCACAAAAAACATTTGCAGAAGATTTCTAGCTTTTGTGATGTTGATTTAGAAGCCGTGATCCCTGCCCCAACGGTGAAGACGATTTATGAGGTACCGCTCAATTTTGAAAAATACAACATCAGTAAAACGATTCAAGAAAAACTAAAGCTCAAGGTGTGTAAGCCAAAAATGAAAGAGTGGGAAAAAGTCGTTAAAAACATTCATGCGTCAGAAAAAGAGGTTCAAATTGGCTTGGCGGGTAAATACAACGAATTGGATGATGCTTATTTATCAGTGATTGAATCCATCAAAGCAGCCAGTTATTTTCACAAACGGAAGGCAAAAATTGTGTGGATTGACACCGAAAAAATTGAAGCCAAGGATCAGGGGGAATGGAAGAAATTACACAAGGTGGATGGCATTGTGGTACCAGGTGGCTTTGGGTCACGCGGAATTGAAGGGAAGATGTTGGTGGCTCAGTATTGCCGGGAAGAAAAAGTGCCTTATTTGGGAATTTGTTTAGGGTCTCAGATCATGGCGATTGAGTTAGCCCGGAATGTGGCGGAGATTAAAAACGCGACGTCGGAGGAGTTTTCGCCGGGGGCTAAAAATAAGGTGGTTCATTTTATGCCGAACCAGAATGAGAAACGGGCCAAAGGTGGGACGCTCAGGCTGGGATCGTGGCCCTGTAAAATCAAAAAAAATACAGCAGCTCACCGGGCTTATGGTGTGGAAAGAATTGATGAGCGTCACCGTCACCGTTATGAGTTCAACAATGACTTTAAAAAAGAACTGGAAAAGGCGGGTCTGATATTTTCGGGGACCTCACCGGGTCGAGAGTTGATGGAGATTGTGGAACTGAAGGATCACCCGTTCATGTTGGGGTCCCAGTTCCATCCGGAGTTTAAGAGTCGACCGAATCGGCCGCACCCGCTCTTCCGTGAATTTGTGAAGGCCAGCTTGTAAAAAAGTGAGTGAAAACAATCGACTCACTATTAACTTAGACGTCATGCATCATTTTTTAAAATGTCCCGCTTGTGAGGGGCAGTTAGAAAAAACGGGATCGGGACTACAGTGCGAGACTTGCAAAAAAAAGGTGCCGACCGCGCATGATGGAACGCCGATTTTCATTGATAATTTTAAAGAAAATGAGGTCAAAAGTCACAACAACAAAACGTCACGTTTAAAGTCAGTCATTAAAAAAATCCTGCACGCACCGCACCATTCAACCTACAACGATTTAACGAGTTCGCACAGTGAGCCGAAAGAGTTGTTGGCTCTGCTTAAAAAAGAGCCTGAAGATTCGATCATCATCAACATTGGATCCCTTTCGAAGAACCTCCAGTCCTTGCACAAGGGCATTTTGAATTTGGACATTTGTCACTATCCCAACATCGATTTTGTGGCTGATTGTTGCGACTTGCCCTTCAAAGACAATAGCATTGACATGATCATATTTAAAAATGTGTTGGAGCATGTGCGGGATCCTGCTCAGGCGCTTAAAGAAATCCGGCGGGTGCTGAAAAAAGGGGGTATTTTGTATGCAAAGGTTCCGTTTTTGCAGCCCTTTCATGCGGTTCCGGATGATTTTCAACGGTATAGCAAAAATGGCCTGAAGGAACTTTTTAAGGAGTATGAGGAGTTGGGTTTTGGGGTGTCTGTGGGTGGGGGGTCGATGGTGTCGTGGATTGTGCGCGAATATCTTGCGATCTTGACGTCATTTGGAAACGATAAATTGTACCGCTTGGGCCTCCATTTTTGGGGCTGGCTGACGTTTTGGATTAAATACTCGGATCTGGCTTTAAAAAAGAACAAATATGCGAGCCACATTGCCTCAGCATTTTATGGGATTTATAAGAAGTGATCAGGAATGAGTGGTCAGGGGTCAGTGTTTATTTTCTTGAGCGAATTGCAGTTATTTGGGAAGGTCTAATTCTCTCTTCTGTAATTCTTATCTCTCTAACGTGCTCTTCATCTTCAGCTCCAGGCAGTTGAATTGCCTCAGTCATGTCATTAGAGGCAGACAGGCTTTCAGGTGAAAAAGCTGTCTCCCCTGTCACCTCATCAAGAACACCCACAGCTCCAGACCGGAAATGTTTAATCAGAATCCACAAACCACCTTCCCCATCTTCCTCGATGCCAACAAAAGCCCCCTCTTTTTCTCCTATCACTTCTCCATCCGGACCTATTTCGTCATAGACAATTCCTCCGTCCAGACACTGACGAACAAAACTGCGAACATGTTTCCTTCTCCCCATGACGCTGAGTGTTCTTACACCTAAAGCCCTGAGTGCCCCCTCAATTAAGCCATCCAATCTAGACTTTTTCCCATCTGAACCATGTTGTTTTGGTCTAGCACCCATATGAATGATTGGTTAATTATCAACTCGAACCGTGTTTAAGAATTCATTTTTGCTAGCTTCTATCTTTAGGATAAGCCAATCTATTATTAACTAAATCTCTGACTGCCACGGCTCTAAACTTATCCTCACCCCCCGTGCGCAACCAGGTTTCCATTTTTGAAGCGCGGTCCGGATAATATTCCTTTAACTGAGAAATATAGTTCTTAACACATACAAGCGGACGTTCAATAAATGGTTGATTTAAGGCACTCGTCACATTCCAATCATTGATTTTTCCATATACAGAGTCAGCAAATTGCTCTGAAAATCGATCAAGTGCTTCCCAAACCTCTTTCATCTTTTCAAGCCCCTCTCTAAGCTCAACATTAAAAAAATGGTTGATTCCTCCTTTTAATTCATCACCAGCTTCGTCACCTAAATCCCTGATGATCTGATCTTTGATTTTATGTGGATGAGGAAATTCAATCAACTTTGGTGCAAGCTCCATTGGGTCACGCATATAAACAATCCCCCCCATTCTAATAGCACCGATTTCATGAAGCTTAGCTATGAATTCAGTTGCTATCTCCTTAACTGAGTCTCTCAAAAGCACATCGGGTTGATCAACTCCATTAGGCTTATCTCCTGACATCTTATTTAGGGTTAATTATATTGTCCCCTTAATTTTATTATAACACTTTCGTTGTAAAAAATCAAGTCTACATTATCCAATTTCATCCAAAATTCCATCAACAGCCGCCCTAGAAGCATCGCACTGATGGATTATAGACCTAAATAAATCAATACTTGCCCCTTCATTAACCTCAAAATATAAACCATTTTGCATGCTTGGAACCCGTCCATTAAATTTTATTTGATCCTTAATTTCTAACAATTTACCCAAATCAAGTGTTAAAATTAACCCACGGTATTTTCTTGCTTCTTTTAGTAATTTAATGATTTCATCATCAGATAGAGCTGGCTCTCTAATTTCTTTCGCATAATGATAAAAAGAGCCTTCACCATTTTCTATATCAAATAAATCATCTGCAGCAAAACTCTCCACACTATTCACTGGCTTAGGAGATGAAAGGGTGCCAGAAAAGAGACGGCGAGTCGCTAATTCAGCGACTAGATGATCCCAAAACGGAACTTCAAATTCATACTCTGACCCAATGGCCAAAATCTTCTTAACATAATGGTCAGGGTCCGTCATAGCCGCATACCCTCTCGCAGCCGAAAAAGCAGCTACATTCACCCCATCAAAGCCACCAATCTCACTTGACCTTAAAAAAGCCACTCTGGTTTCATCATCATAAATACTCTGTATCAATCCATTGGTAGGAGCAAAAAAGAAACGCCCAGGCTCTCGAATCGGCGCAGGCAAACACCCTCCGGTTAAAAGGTTTCTAATTGAAGCCGTGGTGAGCCCAACAAAACCTCCAATTTCATTCACAGGAATATCATAGGCAGATGCCAATTTAATAAAGCTTTCTCGATGAGGATAAGGTTCTAAATCACTCATAAATAGATTTGAGCTTTATTGTAACATGATTATTTTATAGAGTAAAAAAATTTATTCCAAAACAACACCTAAAAACCTAAAAATCCCCTTTAAGAAATATACCTTTATGCTATCCTAGCAAAGATTCACCTCTAAATACAGTCGGATCAGCCCCACCCTC
>JAUHXI010000079.1 GCA_030426875.1 bacterium | reverse complement strand
GCAGCTCCTTTGCCTAGGGGAGTTTTTGGGATGGGTGTTCGCTTTGTTGAATTCATGGCCGGAAAAGAGCATTTTAGAGGCTTTAAAAGTTTTCAAAGGAATGGAGGGATAAGTGGGGCGATTGAGCTTTCTGATTCAAATTTTTTCATTTTAAAAATTGAAACAAATCAAAAGGGAACAGTTGAATTCTGCTCATTGAGTTGATGTGAAGAATCCGAGTGGCCTAGTAGAAGCTCATCACATTTTTTATTATTACATGCCAACACTCTTTCGTAGTTTTGTTGCTAATTCTTCCATTTCTTTAGCCTTGTATCCTGATAAAGTTGGCATTTCCCAATCATAGAAAGCTTTATCTTTTGATGCATATTCCAAAACTAGGCATATGCCTAATATTTCATTAGGTGTTAGAGTTCCACCAGAGTATACTTTTTTAATTTCCTCTACAACAATAGAGGTTACATTGCTCATTATCATTGTACTAATAACAATATCATTGTTGTCTTCTGCTTTTTTAAGCCCCTTTTTTATTGCTGCTGTTAGCTTTTCATCAAATGGATTCATGTTTTCTTTGATTTCAAATTAAATTTGTACACTTTATTTATATGGTATTGTGAATGGGGGGTAGGCAGGATAATTTCCTTGGTTGATTTAAAGTCATTTTTTACTGTTCAAATAATTTATTCATGAATAAATTATTTGAACAAAGATTTTCGTCCAAATTGAGAGCAAATCAGGCATTTTTTGAAGTCATGCCTAAGGGCAGGGCAGTATTCTCTGCCAAAAAAGATGATTTGAAGGTGGAGTTTGTTCCATTTTTCTTTTGGGAAACACTTTTTCAAATCCCTCTCCGTTTGAACGACATTCTTACCATTGCTCAGCCCCCAGCGGTAGGCAAGCCGGTGAATGTGTGTGTCCACAGGCATGGCAGGAATCTTGAAGGCTTGGGACATTACAACAGAGGCCGTTTTGTGACCCACGCCAGGTAACGCCTCCAATTCCTCAAAACTCTTGGGAACTTCAGCATCATACTTGTCCACCAAAATCTTGCTCAGGGCTTTCACATTCTTTGCCTTAGTAGGGGAGAGGCCGACGGGTTTGATGATCTTTCGAATTTCCTCTACGGGCACGTGTTGCATTGTTTGTGGGGTATCAGCGAGTTTAAAGAGAGCGGGTGTCACTTTATTCACACTCACATCTGTTGCTCGGGCAGAAAGAAGCACAGCCACTAAAAACGTGAACACATTCTTTTGCTTGTGCTTGAGGGGGATGGGAGTTTTAGGATAAAGCTCATCCAAAATTGCCATGATTTTTTGCGCTTTCTCTGAACGTTTCATGTTCAATGTGAATTTATTTCTTCATGAAGGGCTTTTTCCATTGATTCAAATGGGGCCGTTTTTCCAAGCCATACTTCGAATTGCCCTGCTGTTTCATGCAATAGTATTCGATCCGCTGTGATCACTTCAGCCTCAGCTTTTTGAGCTTCTCGTATGAGCTGTGTTTTTAGGGGGTTAAAAATGGTTTCTACCACCAGGGAGTGTTTTTTGATTTGATCCGCTGTCAGTAAGCTTTGTTCAATTTGAGGGCTTGCTCCAATGGTTGTGCCGTTGATGATCACATCAAACCCCATTTCTTTAATTCTTCTAAAGTCGATGGCTTCCACGTCAAAGTTTTCCGCCAATGATTCAGCTGCCTTATGGTTTTGACTCCATACAAAAACCTCAGCCCCAAATTCTTTGCAGGCATAGATGGCTGTTTCCGCCTCTATTCCAACTCCCATGACCAACACGGTTTCATTTTTTAAGCTCGTCTCTTCTTTTAAGGCCTGAATCAAGCCGGTGACTTTACTGTTGTAGCCATTTAAATTGGAATCTTCATTTTTCACGGTATTCACAAATCCTAATTTCTTAGTCAATGGATCATGATAATCCAAAAAATCCATGAGATCCGTTTGAAGTTCGCCGGTCACTGCAAAACCTGCAATTTTGTTTAAATCCGTTTCATAGCAAAAATTGGCTAGCCCATCAGGATCACCTAAATCTAATTCAAACTGTTCAAATTCAAATTTAATTTTTTCAGCTTCAAATGCAGCTTGATGCATGGCTCGAATGAGTGGGTTTTTTTCTGAACTCCCAATGATTCCGTATCGCTTTTGCAATTTTAAATTTTAAGTTATAAATTTCAAAATGATTTGATTATCTCAAGGCAATTACTTAAGTGGTCTGTGGATCTTGATTCATTTCAAGTTAAATAAAAAATTTAGAATTAAAAATTTAAAATTGCTACTACTCCTCCCACAACTTTTTATCTGATAGCTTTTTACCCCCCAATAGTTCAAGCATTTTTTCGATAATGCCTTCTACGGGAATGGTTTCTTGGCTCCCACGCTTCATGTCTCTTAAAATGATGGTGCCATCTCTGACTTCTACTTGTCCCAGAATCAAGCTGTAGCGGGCATTGAGTTCGCTGGCTAGACCAATTTGCCCTTTCATGGATGATTTTCCGACGGCTCCCACAGTATTGATACCTTGATCTCTAAGGGCTTGAATGAGTGGGAGTGATTTCTTTTTGGCCACTAATCCAAGTTGAGCGAAGAAAATGTCTACCTTGTCTTTGTTGGGCGGTTTGATTCCAGCTTCCTTCATATGGGCAATGGCACTTTCAATTTCGGTTGAAAAGCCGATGGCTGGGGTGGGTTCACCCCCCATGCGCTCTACTAATTCATTATAGCGGCCACCCCCTCCGACAACATGTTGAACCCCTTCTTGCTCACTCCAAAATTCAAAAACGGTGTGGGTGTAATAGTCTAGACCACGAACGAGCAGGGGATTGAGCTCATATTTGACTCCTAATTCATCTAAATAGTCTCGAACGAGTTGAAAATGCTCCTTACTTTCATCACTCAGTATCGTTTCTAATTTGGGTGCCATCGAGGCTAAGATCTGGCAATCTTCCTCTTTACAATTCAGGAGTCGCATTGGATTTTCATTCAAGCAGCGTTTGCAATTCTCACACATGCTCCGTTCTTTTCCTGTGTAGTAATTCACCAGATCCTCTTTGAATTTCATTCGATCTTCCATGCTTCCAATCGTATTGAGTTGCAAGGTGAGTTGATCGGCAATGCCAAGGTCTTGATTGATGCGGTGGATCAAATTGATGACCTGGGCATCGATGGCTGGGTCATCTTCACCAATCACTTCTACAGAAAATTGATGAAATTGATGGTAGCCACCTGGTCGAGTGTTGTCCTGCTGGAAAAATGCTTCGATGTAATAGAGTTCAACTGGATTGGGTAACGCTTGCATGTCATGTTCCAAATAAGCTCTTACGACTGGTGCTGTGCCTTCAGGGCGTAGGGCTAATTGCGCTCCACTTTCGTTTTTGAGGGTGTATATTTTTTTTTCAACAATGTCAGTTCCTTTTCCCACTGCATTCTCAAAAAGTTCAGCATTCTCAAATATGGGGGTGCTAATTCGTCTGAACCCAGCTCGACGACAATGGTGTCTGGCGACTTTTTTGAAGAACGAAAAATAAAGGTGGTCATCAGGCAGTATGTCGTGAGCACCTTTTGCAGATTGATACGTTGGGGTGGACATTGGGTGGGGTTACTTATAACTTACTCATCTTAGCAAATTTTTTAGTGTTCTGGAAGGTTCACTTTTTTTGTAAAATCTAAATTTAAAATGATACAGAAGCTTTTTCTGTTTAAAATTAAACTCACCTAATTCATTCTCATTTCATTTGATCTAAGTTACATTTTTTTATACATTCCACTTTTTTGAAATTCTTTAACTTAAAACTTTTTTCATTCAGTCATTGCTGACTTCACTGCCCAACGCCAATCCATCAAGCCGGGGTTCCCATTTGAGATCATCTTGAATGGCGTAATGCCGAGGGGTTTCAAATAAAGGGATTCCGATGAGGTCATTTTGAAGTTCTAATCCGATTTCTTGGAGTATTTTTAAACGTTTTTCTGTATCCATTTCCTTCCGACTGATTTCAATCATGGCGTCAATTGATTCGTTCTGATAATTTTGCTTGTTGAAATTTCCATCGCTGTGAACGAAGCTTTCAAAAAAACTTCCTGCATCTCCATCTGCTGCTTGCCAGCCTAAAAGGTAGAGTTGCGAGTCTCCATTTTTAATTTTTTCTAATAAGGCTTCAGGTTCCAAGATATTTTTTGTGACTGAGAAGCCAGCTTTTTCCAATTGACTGCTTACGTAGTCACTCAGGGCTTCGTAGCTTTCTAGATAATCTAGGGTGATGGGCTCTTTTTTGACGCCAAAAATATCTTGGGGCTCTAGATTTTCTTGGTACTCAATGGGATTTATTGCTTCATTGTAACCAAAGACACCTTGGGCTATAAATTGAGTTGCAACCCGAGTTTTATTGCCACCAATGCGCTCTATGACCTCAGGATTCATTAGTTTTTGTACGGCTTCTCGGATGGGCTTTTGGCTAAAAATTGGATCTTTTAAATTAAACCTTAAAAAAATCACTTCAAGTCCATAACCTGTTTTAATTTGACCTTCATTCAACTCATCCATTTGCCCATCTGTCACATTGGTTAGCATGTCAATTTCCCCTTCCATAAAACCATTTTCTCTTTCAATTCTATTTGCTTCCACTACATACTCAAGGTTTTTAAAGTCAGGCTTAGCTCCCCAGTAGGCTTCAAAGCGTTCAAGTTCCATGCTTTGCCCCGGCACCCATTGCTTCAATTGATAGGGTCCTGTACCGATAGTACCTTCTTTATGAATGAATAATTTGCTGAGCTTTGACAATAAGAGTGGGTCGGGATCTGTTGTTTTGATTTGAATTTTGTTTGGGTTGATGATTTCAATTCCTTCAATATTCTCTATAAGGGGTAGGATCAAGGGGTTTTCTGAGGCTTTGCCGGCTTCAAGGGCTCGGATCACATCTTCAGCTCCAAATGGGCTACCGTCATGAAAGCTGACCCCTTGCCTTAAGCTGAATTCCCAGGTGTTGGCATCTGTATTGCCCCAGCTCACCCCTAAAGCAGGGGTTGGGCTTAGATTTTTGTCTAAGGCGACCAGCCCTTCATATATATTTGCCGTTCGAGTTAAATTGTTTAGATTAAGGCTATAGGGGGAAATATCAGTTGCCGCTGTATTGGTTGAAATGATCAACTGGCTTTTATTCGTATTTGGAAACATGAATTCTCGTATCAAAAAAACGCTCAAGCCCATAATGATGATGAACAGGATAATGAGTGCTTTCTTCATGATTGCGCTTGTTTAAGAACTGCTTTTAAATACCCTTTTTAAATGAAGGATATAGGCTAAGTTGCCCTTTGCTTAGTATTGACCTGTTGTGTCATTAGGATTGTCTTGTGTGTTGTTGTTTGTTTGAAGGCCGTCATTTCCTACTTCTATTGACTCCGTATTTGCCGTTTGTTGTAGGGGGGTAGGTATGGCTGTTGGAGTTGTCTGCTGTGTGGTGGGCTCTGGGATTGAAGCGGTTTGAGTGGGGGTAGTGGTCTCAGTTCCTACCATGCTTACACGTGCTTCTTCTGCTGTATTATAAATTTGGATGATTTGAGTGATGCCCACTACTTTTAGAATGTCTAAAATATTCGGCTTGGGGGCAATGATGGCAATGGATCCATTTTTAGCTGACGCTTGGGTGAACCAGTCGGTCAGATAGCCAATGGATTTTGAATTCATGTACTCTAGGGCTGAAAAATCTAGCATCAATAAAGGTTCGGCCATCTCTGTGATGACTTGATAGATTTTTTTAGCCTCATGATCCACATTGGTTTCATCTAATTGACCCACGAATAGGATCATTTTAGCTGGTTTGTTGCCAATGGTCATGTCATTGAATGAAATTTGAACGTCTGACATTGTTTTAATTTTAAATTCTAAATTTTAAATTCTAATCTTTTTCTTTGCTTGTTAAATTAAGAATTAACTAAGCTTGTTCTTCTAAATCAAATCGCTTGATTACATGGGCTGTAAGTCCACCATTTTCGTTGTCGGCGAATTCGATGGTATCGGCCCAATTTGAAACGATTTGTGAGAGACCTCGCCCTCTAATCGTCGTGATGGTGGTTGGATCAACATCTTTGTGATCGTCCAGGTATTGCATCATATCGGCAGCTGTTTTTTTGTTGGGTCCGTTTCCGGTGTCTTCGATGAAAACTTCGATGTATTTATTCTTTACACTTACAAAGGTGACTTTGATGTTGTCTCCAGGAGCTGATCCAAATTCAATGGCGTTGTTGGTGAGTTCGTCTACCACGGATTGAAATCGATATGCCCACTGTTCCGAAAAGCCTGTCATGTTTTGAGTGACAGTCATCGTGAAGTCTCTAATGCCAGACATAAAGTAGGCATTGGTGGGCAAAATGATGGTAATTTTTAGGGGCTCCTCTTGAGCATGTGGGTTTTGCGTCTTATTTAAGACACTTTGCGTTTTGGGATGGTTAGGATCCGTCGCAACCGTTGCTCTTTGCATGGTTTGAGCGAGATTTTCCATTTTGTTTTGGGTTTCTCCTTATTATAGCATGTTATAATTTATTTTTCAAGTGTTTCACCTGCCCACTGTAAACTAAACCTGTGGGTACTATTTGTATTTACGAAAATAAAAGAGTATCTTCAGAAGATTGTCTAAACTACGTT
>JAUHXI010000078.1 GCA_030426875.1 bacterium | reverse complement strand
TCAAGCGACCTGTCCTCAAAATTAATATGCAAAAGTTGTATATATTCTACAGCCTCTTCCTGACTTAAGTTAGGATCTCTAAGAATTCGCAAATCATCCAATTCAACAACCTGATAAGATGTTCTTCTTAGAGGTTGATCACGATCTAGATTTGGAGAGCGATGCTGAAACACACATTCAGCGACCTCGCCTCTAAATTCAGCAACAAATTTAGCCTCAAATTCCCCTGTCAAATCTGTCAAATCCATTCTAAAAGTAAGCGCTCCAGGAGGTTTTTTAGCAACCATAATGTGAAATAAAAAAATATTACAGTAACATCGTACAATAAATATTTAAATTTGCAAATAGGCTGGCGCTATTTAGGGTGGGCAAAACAAAAGAGCCTCTTAGCTGAATTGTCCTAGGCTCTTTTATGATTTAACCATATTGCCATCATTCAGCATTTCCATTCATTTTACGGAGATCTTTCAACCTGGCACTTTCCTCAGGTGTTCTCTCTTTATAATCAATATTAGAAAGTGCTGCTAGCTCTTCGAGCTGATCAGGGGATAAACCACCGTTCATTTCATTATCAATTAGGCTATAGAGATTTTCGGATGGCCCACTTCCAACTCTGAAATCATCGACTGCGTGCCCTTCTAAACTGGGGTGGTGACATAATATGTTACCATAAACTTCCTCATCATGGTCCAAATTACCATTCTGAGAACTCTCCATCGCTTCAATTTGCACTGAGACTCCATCTCCTTGTGGGCTAGCCAGCAAATCTTGCACATCACTTCGACCTGCTTCTGCAATTGGCTTTTCAGGAGTGCAGGCTTGACCCCCTAAAGATGCTGCCAATGCTAGTCCAACAAGACCTCCTAGTCTCGGATTTTTTTACTACTTCCAGCCATAATAATGTTTTTTCAAGTTTTATATTAATAAAATAACACAAATTTTAAAAATTGCAAACTTTTTTACCCTTCCCCACACGGTTTAGCCTGTAAAAAACAGACCTCCCATGCTACAATTTAGCTAGTTATCAAAGTGAAATAAGGAAGCAGTGGACGAGAAAAATACAAAATAAATAATAACAAATGATCGCCTACCTCTCCGGCCTCATCATAGACAAAAGCGACAAAGACCTAACCCTGCTCGTTTCAGGCATCGGTTACCGCGTTTTTGTGACCAACGAAATCATCAGTCAAACCAAAATCGATCAAACCATTCAACTCTTCATCCACACCGCCGTTAAAGAAGATGACATCAGTCTACACGGCTTTAAAAAGAAGGAAGAACTAAGCTTCCAACAACTACTGACCGTCTCTGGCATTGGCCCCCGCATGGCCACCGAGATTTTAAGCTGCCCCATCCACCTAACCAAAAACGCTATCCTGTCCCAAGACCTAGGCACCCTCACAAAAATCAAAGGAATGGGCAAAAAAACAGCGGAAAGACTGTGTTTAGAACTGAAAAATAAAGTGGAAATGACCATGGAATCGGGCACCACCTCATCAGACAAAACCATGCATCAAGACGCCGTCCTCGCCCTCGAAAGCCTGGGTTATGAACGCTATCACATCCTCAAATTCATGAGTAAAATCCCCACGGAGCTCAAAGAAACTGAAGCAATTGTGAAATACTTTTTGAAATCAGGCAACTAAACATCGGTCTAAAATCCAAAAAATAAAATAAAAAATGTTAAACCTACAAACCAAAAACATCCTCTCGGAAAATATTGGAACGCTACACGGCATCTCAGAGCTAAGGCTGAAACGTTTTTCAGAAAAACATCAAAAATTAGTTGAAACCACCTTCGCGTCAAAAAACCAAGCAGGCTATCATTTTTTAAACCTACCAGATGCCAAAGTCACCCTTACGAACATTAAAAACTACGTGAAAAATCAAGAGAAAATGGGATGGAAACACATCGTTTTAATTGGCATTGGAGGCAGCGCTCTAGGACCCATTGCCGTTCGCGACGCCCTGATCAACCCTTATGAAAAAGGCGTAAAATTACATGTACTGGACAACATTGACCCCACCCGCACTGCTGAACTACTCGGTCACTTACCTCTAAAGAAAACGCTTTTTGTGGTGATTTCAAAATCAGGCACCACCACCGAACCCATGCTACTGTATGGACTCGTCGAAGAAAAACTCCAAAAAAAATTCCCCAAAAATTATCAACAACACCTTGTCTTTGTGACAGACCCGCACTCAGGCTTACTCAAAGCCATTGGAGAAAAAGAGGGTATAACATGCTTCAGCATCCCCCCCAAAATTGGTGGACGGTTCAGCGTTTTAACCAATGCGGGTCTACTCCCTTGCGCCCTGGCTGGAGTGGACATCAACGGGCTTTTACAAGGGGCAAGACAAATGCGAGAAGCCATCAAAAGAGCAAAAGGCTACGGCAATCCAGCATTAAAATTAGCCTGCATTCAATACCTGCTGGACCGCAAAAAAAACAAATCAATGACTGTTTTAATGCCCTACAGTCATCACCTATTTCGCATGGGAGACTGGTACCGACAACTGTTAGCTGAAAGCATTGGCAAAAGTCGTTGGGCCGGCCCCACTCCCATCAACGCCCTGGGCACCACCGATCAACACTCCCAACTCCAACTTTATAATGAGGGCCCCAACAATAAATTTTTAATCTTCATGCGAGTCTTGAGCCATGCTCACGATCCTGAATTGGGTGAGACACTCCCTGAAGCAATGAATTATTTGAATGGCAAAAAAATGAGCCAGGTCATCGACGCGGCCTTGAGTGGGACGGCTCAAGCGTTGACGAAAAATAAACGCCCCAACGTGACCATTGAAGTTCCAAAAGTGGACGCCAAGCATATCGGTGCCTTGTTCATGCTCTTTGAATTTCAGATCGCCCTACTCGGCATGCTCTACAAAGTGAATGCCTTCGATCAGCCAGGGGTCGAAGAAAGCAAGAAAATTACAAAAGCATTGCTTGTGAACTGAAAACGAAACACACCTATTTTACACACCCTGCCCGTTGGGCACCCCTCTACTAGAGAGGAATTACTCATTAGTTATTTAAAAAATAAATAAAAAAACCAAGACACCACAGGGCTTCACACTCATGGAAATGTTGATCGTGGTGGTGATCATTTTGATCATTTTAAGCATTGGGACCAATACCTACCAAAATCAACGCCGCTTTGCCCGTTATAACAACAGCATTTCTGAAGTGTTGAGTATGATCAAATTGGCTCAAACCCATGCAATAACCAGTCGTTCGGTTGAAGACTTAAACATGGACCCTTCTATTTACACCCCCGAAGGAGGTTACGGCATCTATTTTGAACGATCAGACACACCCGGCCAATCTCGCGTACTACTATTTGCAAACACCGCCATCGGTAACACCGAGGCAGAAACCGCCACCATGCACCAGCAATATGATGAAGGACTGGATTTGGTTGAAATGGAATATTTTTTGGATGAAAATGTCGATTTTAAATCTCTTTTAGACTCAAAAGATCCCATGAACCCCATTGGGAGCGATACTGCTGTAGTCGTCTTCACTCCCCCACTGGCTGACAGCACCTTGGCTATCAACAACAATCCCCTGCCTGAGAATTTAGTGAGCCTGAACCATCTCTTTTTAGAATTCAGACAGCTAGAGTCATTGGACGACATCCCTTCAAAATTCATTCATATCAATGCGGTATCGGGGGTGGCAGAAATCAGCAATTGAAGACTTAAGCCGTAATGAACGAATAATCATTAATTCAAACCGAAGTCATAAAGCGCATCAAAAAAAATAAAATCAGAGGTGAAACGTTGATGGAGACGCTGATCGCCATTTCTATCCTAGCCATTGTGGTGGCCATCACCAGCACGGTGATCATCAATTCCATTCGGAACATGAGGAATGCTAAAAATCGAATCGTGGCCGTTAACATAGCCCGAGAAGGCATTGAAGCCATGCGCAATGTAAGAGACAGTAATTGGCTCTTGTACAGTGATCGGCGGCGAGATTGTTGGAACCACGATCAGAGCCCTTTTTGTGACGGCTCAACCCCCATTACCCCTGGCCATTACATTGTCTACTTAGACAGCACGGGCCGCTGGCGGCTCAACTCAGCAGATGAAAACCCAGATGTCGATTCAAATGGGGATGGAATCACCGACAATGATTTAGATTTAACAGCCCTTTATTTTGTGGATATCGATCCCACTGTCGATTCAGATGGGGATGGAGATTTTGAAAATGATTTGGACACCTACAACCACACCGAAGGCCTGGATGACCACCTGGGACAAGTCACTCAAGCCGCTGGTTTTGAGCGTTACCTGAACATTGAATACCTAGACAACAACGGTGGCTTTGGGGCCATCAGCCAAATTGATAAACCATCAGACACCATCAACACCACCAATGAATGGGAAGACGATGGACTGGAGCAAAGTCAACTCAATCGTATGCGAGTCTCGGCAGTAGTACAATGGGTGAACAATGGCAATGCCCACCAAACAGAACTAAAAACCATCTTGACCGATCATTTGGGCAGAGTTGATTTGGGCAGCTGAGGCATCATTTTATGAGTGATGTATGATCGGCGGCCAGTGGTGAGTGAAACCATTGCTAACTCCGTTAAAAAATGAGTGGAAGACAGGCCACTTATCCCTGACCACTCATCACCTCTAAACATTGTAACGACAAGTAAGCTGAAAAACAGTTCATAAGTGAGAGATTAAAGTAAGTTAGAATAAGAACAAAACAATGACATTGAAGCAAAAAAAAACAAAGGCAGGCTTCACCCTCATAGAACTCATTGTAGCGCTGACACTTTTGACCATGATCACCCTTTTTGGATGGCAAATTTATATCAATTATATAGACAGTGCTCGCAACTTAAGAGCGGCCAACATTGTGTATCAAGAAGGGCGCATTCTGATGGAAAAGATTGTTCGAGAGGTCCGTCAAAATGGCATTGATTACGAAGAATACTTCAATCAAAACGTTCTGACAGGTGAACTAGGCGACAATTATTGCCTATACGATCAGGATTTTTATGCGGCTGGTTTTGACCTGCAGATCGGAACACCCGACGATGAAAGCTTAGGAATTAGGAATCCAGAAAATGACAGCAGTTTCGCCCCCTTGGAAAACATGGCTCAAGAGGATTTATTTTTGATCAACGCTTTCGGTGACCAGCGCACTTACATCAGCTTGATTGAAAAAGAAGTGGAGGGCGAGATGATCGGAAAAGTGGGGATGGTGAAATTGGTCGGGCAGGATTTTGGGAGCGATGGAATAAATGGAAGTGACTCATTTAATGGTGAGGGAAATCATAACAATGTCTGCATTGCGGACGAGCGTGAAAATGACGGCCTGATCGACACCTGGCACTGCGATCCAAACTTCCCTTGCAATACTCAAGTGCCACTAGACAGCACAAGTATTTTTGGCTGTAGTGGATTCGAACATCAAGTTGTGAATGATCCACTGGACGAGAATCACAGCTTCATTGATTTTTCCCCCAATGCCATCAATGTGGTGGATTTAAAATTCATGGCAGGACCCCAAGATGATCCCTGGCGAGCCTATAAAGTCAACGAAGTTCAAGTCCAACCTTACGTGACCATTCAAATGACGATTGAGGCCAATCCAAAACTAGTGAACGGATCAACCGATGCAATTCCTCGCATCACGCTAACCACAACCGCAACCACCCGACATTATGGAGAAGTGAATTCATCCTGCATTTAACACAGCACACTACAGAGATATCGATTCATCGCGCCTTACCCGTTAAAAAATTACAAACAGCAATAATGAATAAGCCGAAACTCGACAACAAAGGTGTTTCCCTTGCCATCACGATTGGCCTATTCTTACTGATGATGATCATTGTGGCTACGATGGGTCAAATGGTCATACGGGCCATCAAAGCAGCCAACCAAGTTGAAGCCTCGGACAAAGCTTATTTTGCAGCAGAAGCAGGTATCGAAAATGCCCTTTACGAACTCAGCCCTCACCTTGCGGGCTACGAAACCCCAAATTTTAGTGCACCAGGTGTGAGAATAGATCAATTTTCAGAATCTATAACCTGGAGCAATGAATGGGAACTCAAAAGCCGTGAGCTCAATACGTGTGAAAGTGACACATGGTCCGCTCCATTCAATCCAAGTTTTTGTGGTCAACTTTACCCAGGTCAAAAATTAACCCTGAACCTTTTTAATGACGATGCCAGTTCTGGTGCATTAAAAGTGAATCAAGTGAATGTGAATGGAGCCGAAGTCAACACCCTCGCCCTCAGCCAATTTGAACTCAAGCTCCGATTGCCCAAAGACATCGTGACAAACAGTGGACTGACCGAACTACAAATTGACAATGACCGGGATTACAATCCAAATACGGGGGAGGGTTTGAATGAAGATGGAGCCGTGGGCTTTGATCCAGACTATGATCCAAACCCCTGTGATTACAGCGACGGCGTGGCGGTGGATGATGATGACTGTGACAGTCGGGAGGATGAAGACAGTCGGGAGGATCCTGTTTTTCTGTGGAAAGTGATCGATGATGAGGGTCGCTCATTCCAACCCCTTCGAGGCTGCAAAGATGACCCCAACCACTTCACTCACCCAGATGATAAAAATGCTAGCCTCTGTGAAAAGAATTTTAAACTTGGGAATGA
>JAUHXI010000077.1 GCA_030426875.1 bacterium | reverse complement strand
CTGAGAAAACAGGAGAATATTCTTTGGCCATGTATTCCGCGTCATTGGCCCCGATCTTAAAACACATCATGGATCCCACGTTCCCAAACACCGCATCGCGAATCGTGGTGTCTTCTTGCTTCCCTTTTGCACCAGCCAACTTGGTAATTTGTGAGATGTACTGATGCGCGATGATCAAATTCAAGCGATATTTACGGGCTTCGGACAAAATGGAAGCAAACGATTCAGTCACAAAGTTTTGGAATTCATCCACATACATGTAAAAATCCAAACGTTCTTCCTCCGGAGTATCAACCCGGCCCATCGCACTCATCTGGAGCTTGGACACCATGATCATCCCCAACAACTGAGCATTCAAATCTCCCAATTTACCCTTAGAAAGGTTGCAAAGTAGGATGCGCCCCTCATCCATCACCTTTCTAAAATCAAAACCAGATTTGGTTTGACCAATGATGTTCCGAATTTGAGCATTGGTGATAAACGGACCGAATTTAGAACTGAAGTACGGAATCATCTCTTGCTTTTCACGCTGACCAGTGGAGGCCATTTCTTTGTCCCAGAAGGCTTTGACCACTGGGTTTTTAACCTTGGCAGACTTGAATTTTTGCCAGGATTCATCGGTAAAAAGCCGTGGTAGATCAATGAGGGTTGCACCGGCTTCATCGTCTTCCATCAAGGTCAAACAGCCATTTCTAAAATAATGTTGCAACCGTGGTCCCATGATTTCTTCGCCGAATAACTTGATGAAGATTGCCAAAGCTTCCTGCGAAAGGAATTCTTTTTCATCTGGCGTGTAAGCCTCTAAAATATTCATCCCCATCGGTCGGCCCAAATCGCCTGGATCAAATACAATCACATCGTCTGCGCGTTCGCGAGGAATATGAGGCAATAAGCCTTCCACCAAATCTCCATGAGGATCAATCAAGCAAAGCCCCCTACCAGCCACTGAATCTTGCTTTAGCATGGCTTTTAGAATGGTCGATTTACCGGTACCAGACTTACCAATGATGTAGAAGTGGCGACGGCGGTCATCAGGCTTAATGTTGACCGGTCGGCTCTCTCCTCGGTAGATGTTATTACCCAAGAAGACCCCCTCTTTTGGTAAGTTTTTGGGGGCACCAGCGATTTTAAACTCTTGCCATTTGATGACGGGGCTACGGTTGTATTTGATGTTGGGGAAGTGAAAAATGGAAGCCGCTTCTTCGGAGCTGAATATGGCTTTTCTAGCTGGATTAGCCAATTGTTGAATCCAGCCTTTTTTCATGTCACGCAGAATGAAGCCTTTAATGAGGGCGTTACGATTGAAATATTTAGATTTTGAGAGGCTGTTGTTGTTTGGGTCGGCGTACTGCGCGAACGAACTAGCCACCTCGCCCACAATTTGCTTGGCCCGGTGCATGGTTTGGGCCGAGGCGAGGATTCGAATGACGGATTCAAAACCAACTTTCACATTCTTCCCCTCCATCATCTTCACCTGCTCATCCATCAAGGCGGTGGTACGTCCCCCTTGATCTGCCTCTTGGCCAAATCTTTCGTTTTCGGCCCCTTGTACCAGCACCCTAAGGACATCGGCAATGAAGCCAAAGATATTGAGATAATGCCACAAAGGCTTCTTCTTTTTCTTCCCCGAAAAGAGCTCGTTGGCAGCGTCTCTTCCTTTTTCTTGCCAGCCATTTTTGACGGGGCGAAGCATGAGTTGAATGACAGCACCTTCTTCCTGTTCAATTTTTGAGAGGGCGTTGGCCAGATTGTTGAAGGGGTCGGAGGCTAAAAATTGGTAGGTGCGAAACGGGAACATGTAGGGCTTGGACTGGTTCATGTAGACTCCTGCGACTTTGTAGCCGTCTCTAAAAATGGAATAGTCGTCCACCTGCTCCACAAACACATCGGGATAAAAGGCGGTGATCTGTTTGTCGAAAAGTGATTTAAGCTTGGAGGGCATGACCAAGAAAAACTGCAGCTCCCCTTCTAAAATCACGTACTCACAGGAGAAAAAATCTTCCCCTTTAAAAAAATTAACCACCTCTCCTCCATGAATGGCGTGTAGGGCTTCAAAAAAATGGGTCATCACGTCATTGATCTCTTTTTGTGAGCTCCCCTGACCATATTGCTCGGCGTCCTTCTCCTTGTCTTCTTTAGAATCCTTGAGGGGCACGGACACGCGCAAAAAAACCATATTAAAACTCCGATTGAGATTGGCCTTATTGCGCATTTGGATGATGAATCCAATAGTGATCAGAGCCAGAACGATGATGGCGATCAGGGTTTCGAGCAAGGTTTTTCGTGTTTATTTAACTGTAACTTGAGTATACTATAAATTGGGTTCAATGACGAACGAGAAATGAGTCATTTCGATTGATAAATTTTAGCTCAATTCATTCATAAGATGCGACCACATGAGTCATCCATTTTATTTTCTATTTTAAGCAATAAAAACTATGATTATCAATAGTCAAATTTTTGGAGAGGTTAATTATGATCTGAAAGAAGGGGTTTATCTTACAAAAGAAATAGCCCTAAATGAGGGTGTTGTGAACTGCGCACTTTATGTTGAAGAAGATTTTTTTAATGATAAAGAAGACTTATTAAAAGAAGCCTTTAAATCACTAGATAAATTAGAAATCCTTGAACAGAGTGCGCGAAAAAAACTAACTGAAGAAAAGGATGACAATGAAGCCATTCAGACTTTTATTGAATTTCATCTTGATGAATTGAAAGATGTTTTAGGGCAAGCGCTTTCAAAAAACATCTCGCCCCATAATTTCTTAGATTATATTGAACTTAGGTCAGTGAATTTATTTAATGATGGGGGTGATGGATTCATTATTCAATTAGACTTTCAGGTGCAAAAGGAGCTTTCTGATGAGATACTAGTTGTTAATTTTGATAAATTTGAAAAAATTGTGAGTATAACTCATGAAAGCTAAAGTCAAATCTTTAAATTTAACTTTGAAGGAAAATGAACGAAAAAATGGCCCTCATGCAACAGCTTTTGCTCGAAATTCCTAAAGGGAAGGTGACGACTTATAAAGAACTGGCGCATGCCATGGGGACGAGGGGGTATCGGTTTGTGGGGCAGTTGCTGAATAAAAACCCGGAGCCGAATGCGTTTCCGTGTTATAAGGTGGTCAGTTCAGGTGGAGATCTGGGGGGTTTTGCTTATGGGGATGCAGAGAAGATTGAGCGGTTGAAGGTGGATGGGATTGTGGTGAAGAGGGGTAAAATTGTGGATTTTGAAAAAAAACTTCATCGGTTTTAGAGTCCATATGAAATCTTCGTTTTATGTGTAACTTTATTCTTTCAACTCAAAATCAGGACTGGGTGCCTGGTTGTCTGGAGTGGGGGGATAATCTGCTTGCTCAGGCGAGTTTGGCATGGGGGCAACACCCCCTTCTAAATCATCCTTTATTCCATTGTTAGGCAAGTTGCCCTCTTCTCTATCATTGGGAGTGTATTTGTTTAGACCGTCTAATTCATTACTCTTGCCTTTACCCCCTGTCTTCCTGAGGAATAGGTCATCGAGTGCATCATCATCAACTCCCCCCTTAGATTCATCAAAATCATCTAAAGGATTATCAGTTGTTGAGGCAGGCTGTGGTTTTGGTGTGTCAAACTTTGCACCCATTTTTAAATCAACATTATTTTTTAGTCCTTAACCTTCAAGTTGCTCCAAGGCCCATTTGGCCACTGCAGCATATTTGTCGCTGGCACTGGAATCATTTTCAGCCATATTTTGTAGGACGTTGACCATTCTAGCCCGCTCATGAGGCTCTGCTCCCTTTATATATGAAACGAGGTCTCTCATCCCTTGTCCATCTTTACCCTGAATGGAATCAAAAACACTATTCATGACTTTATCACGCGCATTTAATTCTAATTGCTTCAATTTTTCTTGAGCCTTCTTTACTGGGGTACGCTTTGGCGAACCTTCTAATGCATGCATAAAAGAGTCATAATCATCAGGATTAGCCCTAAGCTCATTAGCCCTTGCGACAATTTGGTCAGTTGCAGTTTCAGATTCTGAACCGTTAATATCCTCAATCTCCTTCATATACCCCTTCACCATGACCTCTTTAACAGCAGCATCAGCTACATCTTCAGAGCCAGCGTAAGGATTATCAATAGCCGCTTCATTGTTATTATTTTGCCCCTCATTGTTTACTTTTAGTGTTTCAGACATTTTTTTATTTTTATTGAATTGAATTAATCTTTACATTATACCATTTTTAAAATTAAAAATCAAGAATTATCCCATATTTTACGCGTTTCCGCATTTTTTTACGTATTTATGATTTTCGTACAGACGCAAGATTTTGCGTCTCTACAACCAAACATCCAAAACAATCAAGCAGCCCTCATTACCTCTTTTATAAAGAGACTTGCCAGATTTTGAGGGTCATTTAAACGCGCTTGAGCTGACTCAATAACAGCTGCTGTCCTGGCTGCTTCTGGATCCAAATCCCGATCCTTAGGGTCATTACTATTCATGATAGAAAGCACACGACTTGCCAAATCTTGAGCTCCAGCAGGAAGCTCATCCGAGAGCACCGCCAAAAGATAACCGAACACTTCGGACATTTTTACAGGTGTATCAGGACGATCTTTAACCATTTGAGACCATTTTTCTTCCATGCGCTTCGCTTCGGGAGATCGTGAAATGACTGAATTGGCCTTAGAAGGTTTATTTGCTTCTTTTTCTCTATTTTCATCTGCCCTTTGAACCTCTTCCAATTTTTCTTTCATACTCGCCAATTGCTGCTCAGTAGAGTCGAGCATATCACTCGCTTCGGGCTTATTTTTTTGCCGATCCAGTTTTGGAAGCGCTTGACTTAGATTTTCACTACTATGGTTTGATTCAGGTCCAGCCATTTTTAATATATATTTATTTTCTATTGTTTATTTTTTCGAAGCTCACCGCTATCCGCTTATCGGCTACCGCTTCAAACAGTGGCCAACTCCTGCTCCAGGTCAAAACTTTGCTGCTCCTGCTCCGTTCGAATTTCTTCAAGCGATTGTCTCATCTTTGATGATTGGAAATTCAGAAGCTGCTTCAACTCTGACAATGCCTCGTCCAATTCTTGCTTCTGTTTCATTAAAATTTGCTTCCGTGTGTCCTTGTCATTATCCGGAACTTCATCAAGTTCTACCAGCGTTTTTTGTTTGATGTCTTCACAATGTTCCTTAAAGGCGGTTCGTACGTGCTCAAAATAAGCATGGTACTTGGCCATGGTTTCCTCATAGCGCTCTTGAAAAGGATCGTTTTGCTGACTCATTGTTTTATTTTTATTTTTTGAAAAGGGATTGACGATAGACTTTTTTTATTCCTCTTCTCTGAATGAAAGTGGTCTATTCCTCTCATTATACCACATTTACAAATCAAATTCAAGATTTATCAGTAGAAATCAATCGATTATGTAGGTAATATTTCTTGGCAGTCATAAGCATTGAGTTTGTATCAACTTAGTCCTTACTACTTAGTCCTTAGTCCTAAAACAAAAAAATAAACAAAAAATTCATTACTCCGTAACAAAGAACAAAGTATGAAACCCGTCTATTTTTTTGGAGAAGGATCAAAAGCCGATGTTGATTTATTGGGTGGCAAGGGGGCCAATTTGAATGAAATGACTCGGCTTGGCATTCCCGTGCCGGCTGGTTTTACCATCACCACCGAAGTCTGCAATGCTTATTTAGAGAATCGAAATGCCTGGCCTGCAGGACTGGAAGAAGCCGTGGAGGCTAATCTGAAAAAGCTGGAAGACGCCATGGGTAAACAATTTGGAGACAAAACAAATCCCCTCCTTGTTTCGGTTCGCAGTGGCGCCAAAATTTCTATGCCCGGCATGATGGATACGGTTTTAAATTTAGGTTTGAATAGTGAAACCGTGCAAGGATTGATTGAAAGCACCCAGAACGAACGTTTCAGTTGGGACGCCTACCGCCGCTTCATTCAAATGTTCTGCAATGTGGTGTTGGGGATGGATATGGAAGCCTTTGAGGCAATTCTGGACGAAAAAAAAGAAGCCGTGAACGCTGAATTTGATAGCGATCTGTCTGCTGGCGAGCTTCAGGAAATTGTGAGTCAATACAAAGCACACATTCAAGAAAAACGAGGCGAACCGTTTCCTGAAGACCCGCATGAGCAACTAAAAATGGCCATCAATGCTGTGTTCGATTCGTGGAACACCCCCCGCGCCATCAGCTACCGCAGCATCCACAAAATCCCACATGATTTAGGAACAGCCGTCACCGTGCAATCCATGGTGTTCGGGAACATGGGCGAAACCTCAGGAACGGGCGTGGCTTTCACCCGGAATCCGAGCACGGGAGAACGCGCTTTTTATGGTGAATTTTTGATGAATGCTCAAGGGGAGGACGTGGTTGCCGGGATCCGCACCCCTGACCCTATTGATAAATTAGAGGCCGTGATGCCGGAGGCCTACAATCAACTGGTAGAAATTTATAAAAAATTAGAACTCCACTACAAAGACATGCAAGATTTGGAGTTCACGATCGAAAATGGAGCCCTGTATATGCTTCAAACACGCAGAGGTAAACGAACAGCCGCCGCATCTGTCCGCATGGCCGTCGAGATGGTAAAAGAAGGGCTCATCGATGAAAAAGAAGCCGTCAAACGTTTGGACCCTGAAAAAATTGACCAATTGCTCCATCCCACCATTGCACCCAACCATGGCAAACCAGTGATTGTAAAAGGCCTACCAGCCAGTCCAGGCGCTGCAAGTGGTAAGGTGGTGTTTGAAAGTGCTGTGGCTGCTGAGATGGCTGCGAAAGGTGAAAAAGTGATTTTGGTTCGAAAGGAAACCAGCCCCGAAGACATTGAGGGAATGAATGCCGC
>JAUHXI010000076.1 GCA_030426875.1 bacterium | reverse complement strand
TGGGATGGAAGAGCCCCAACTTTCTCCATAATCCTGAAAAAGTTGAACTTCATCCTGAAGATCAAAAGGTTGCACAAGAATATGGGATTCGTAAAAAACCATTTAAAGACATCACTCTTTTACTGAAAAACTATAAATTATCTGATGACATTGCTTTTCGTTTTAGTAATAAGGGCTGGGCAGAGTGGCCACTCAATATTAATAAATATGCAGACTGGGTGGATGCTGCCGAAGGGGATACAATTAATTTATTCATGGATTATGAGACGTTTGGGGAGCATCAATGGGAAGACACGGGTATTTTTGATTTCATGCGCCACCTTCCTCAGGGGCTTTTGGATCGCAATGTCGGATTTAAAACACCAAGTGAAACCATCAAAGCCTACGAATCAGTCGGCGAAGTCCACGTTCCGCACCTGATGAGTTGGGCGGACATGGAGCGGGATTTGTCGGCCTGGTGTAGTAATGAAATGCAAGAATCTGCGCTTCAACGTGTGTTTGAACTTGAACAAGAAGTTTCAATGTTACTTCCAAAAATAAGAACTAAGACCAGTCATAAACTGCAAGATGATTGGCGCAAGCTTCAAACTTCCGATCATTTTTACTACATGTGCACCAAGTATTGGAGTGATGGGGATGTTCATGCCTACTTCTCTTGCTACGATTCGCCGTATGAGGCTTACATCACTTATATGAACACGTTGAATGATTTTGAGATGAAGCTGGAAAAACTTGCACACCGATAAACCGTAAGGACGCAAAATCTTGCGTCCTTACATAACCCTATTCTCATGCCCAGATCAATCGTCGTCGGAAACGGCAATGTGCTTGCCTGCATCAATCAAAAAAACCTCATTGAAGATTTATATTTTCCGTATGTGGGGATGGAAAACCATATTGCTTTTGAGCACTGGCACCGTCTAGGCGTTCATGTAGATAGTCAATTTTCTTGGTTGCATGATGAGCAGTGGCAGCATGATATCAATTATGTATCTGAAACCTTAGTGACTGATTCTGTGGCTCGCAATGAGAGCCTTCTGCTTAAAATTGGCTTCAATGATTTTGTGTATCCTACTGAGGATTTTATGATGCGAAAATTAACAGTCAAGAATGAGGCAGATTACGACCGGGAAGTTAAACTTTATTTCAATCAAGATTTTCATCTGTACGGCGATAAACAGCAAGACACCGCTTTTTATGAGCCTGAGCATCAAGCCATGGTTCACTATCGCAAGCGGCGTTATTTTTGGATTAGTGGCATGCAAAGTGATCAGACTGGGATTGATTCTTTTACCACTGGAAAGAGTGAGTACAATGGCCTGCAGGGGACCTGGAAAGACGCAGAAGATGGTCATTTACATGAGCATCCTATTGAACAAGGTTCAGTGGATTCTACCGTTTCATTTCATATTTCTCTTAAGGCGAATGAAGAAAGGCATTTGTATGTCTGGATTTGTGCGGGTAAGACGCTTAAGGAGGTGGAGCTGATGCATGGTTATATCATGAGCGAAAAGCCTGAAAAGCTCTTGCAAAATACCATCAATTATTGGATTAGTTGGGTTAATAAAGAGACGCAACGAAGGTTTGTGGTTGATCAGGACATTCTAAAAGAATATAAGCAAAGTCTGCTGATTATTCGAACTCAAGTGGATAATCGTGGGGCTATTATTGCAGCCAACGATTCAGACATCATGAAGTTCAATAAGGACAATTATTCCTACATGTGGCCCCGGGATGGGGCGTGGATTAGCTTGGCGTTAGATCGTGCGGGTTATGGCGAAATCACTAAGCGTTTTTTCAACTTTTGTGCAGAAAGCATGACTGAAGATGGCTATTTGCTTCAAAAGTACAATCCGGATCAATCGGTCGGTTCTTCGTGGCATTCATGGTATAAAGATGGCGACATTCAACTTCCCATTCAGGAGGATGAGACGGCGATTGTGACGCATGCGTTGTGGGAGCATTGGCAGCGTTATAAGGACATTGAATTTGTTCAAGATATGTATGAGCCTCTCATTCGAGCGGCTGGCAATTTTATGTTGAATTTTGTGGACGATGAAACGGGTCTGCCTTTACCCAGTTATGATTTATGGGAAGAAACGCGCGGAATCCATTTATATACGGCTTCTTGTGTGTATGCTGGACTTGAAGCTGCTTATCGTCTTTCGGCAGTGCTGGGTCATTTTAATCATTCTCATCGTTACAAATCCGGGGCTGAGGGGATTAAAAAGGCAATTCTTGAGCATCTTTATGATGAAAAAGAAGGCCACTTCCTCAAAAAAGTCACGATTGACATGCACACACGGGCCATTTATAAGGATTATGGATTTGATGCTAGTATGCAGTCTATTTGGATGATGGGAGTGTTGCCTGCTGATGATGAGCGAGTGGTTCGTACTAATCAGCTATTGTTTGAAAAGTTACATGTTCCTGGTCCCATTGGAGGTTTGGCTCGAAATGAAGATGATTATTATCAGCGCGTGCATGGTGATTATGGTTCAGTCCAGGGGAATCCTTGGTTGATCACGACCTTGTGGCATGCGCAGTGGTTGATGGCGATTGCTAAAAAACGGTCAGATTTGGATGAGCCTAAAAAATGGATTGAATGGGCGATGAAGCTTGCCAATCCATCGGGCATCATGCCTGAGCAGGTGAATCCGTTTAATGGCGACCCACTTTCGGTTGCTCCGTTGACGTGGAGTCATTCGACATTTGTGGACACGGTGCTGAAGTATAATGAGAAGTTGATTGAGTTTGGGGAGTGATTCTTGTTTTTTTAAAATTTTGAATGATCAGTTTTTAATTTCCAAATAAATTTCAGATTTTAAACGGGAAGGGGTTAGTTTTTATTGTCTTTTATCCGAAAAATTCCCCTAGCTCCCTTTGATAAAGGGGGTGAAATCATCGATCCGTACTGATGTGAAATCTTGTGTACCTATGAATCAGTCATCACCCCCCTCGACTCGCCTTCCGTTTCGCTTTCAAGATTTCCTCCATGGCTAGGGCTGTTTTTGAATTTGCGGTTTGCGCGCCGCTGCCTGTGTCGTGGGTTAGGCTTACTTGGTCACTGTCTTTGTAGTTTTTTTGACGATGGGCTCGAAGGGAGGCTTCTAGGCTGTCTCGATCGTTGACCATGATGGTGGCACTGCGCTTATTTTTATTTTTATCTATTGCCTCTTGATACCCTCTAAATTTTTTCACCTCAACCTGCTCCGTACGTTCATTGTTTTTTAATGGTAATGCTGGCTCGTTTTGCTTTTCATAGCTGGCTTGATTGGCTGCCCGCTGATTGGCGAGGTCGCCTTCTTCTTTTTGAATCCTTTGGTCGTAGTCAAAATCATTGGCGGGGGCTTGAGTGCTTTCGATTTGATTGTGCTCAACGGGCTCTTGTTTTTCAAAGGGCTCCTGTTGAGTGTCATTTGCAGACTCTTGTTTGGCTTGCTGAATTTGAGCGTCATACTGACTCCGGGTTTGTCCTCGGTTGGCCTGGGTGACGATTTGAATGAAAGCGTCTTGATCGGCTGCACTGAGTTCGTCGAAAAGCTTGAGGGTGCTGTCTATTTTTCGCTGTCCTGCACTGTCTAATTGATTGCGAATCTGATGGACTTCTGCATTGTCTCGCTCTTGGTCAGCATTTTTGAGTTCCTTTAATTTCTCTCGATATTGCGTCAGGCCAGCACGTGGGTCTTTAAGTATGTCTCGCATATCACCCTGCTGATCCTCAGTTAGATCATTTTCCACCTCTTGCCACAGGCGTTTGTAGGGGAACATCTGACCTTCTAATTTTGCTTCTGCGCTGTATTGAGTGGAGAGAGGTTGCTCAGACATCCACTGTCTAAAGGCGCGGTCGGTGTGGTCACCAAATAATTTGCCTTTGTATTGGCTCAAGGCTTTGGAATAACTCGCACAAAGTCGACTGGATTCATCGGCTTTAATGACTTCGAACTCTTTTTTGGCCTGTTTCAAACTCACCTCATTCATTAATGACTCCATGTCCCGCAGGCCATCACCCTTTAGCGTGCTTCTGACTGTGCTCCAGAACTGGTCTCGCGGTTTCATCTGAGTTTCAAATTCCTGATGCCAGTACTTGAGCCCCTCTAAGTCTTGTTTTTCCAATTCTTTGGCGTAGGCTTCAAAGGTTGTTTTGCCGACGGATCCCCCCTTCCCTTTTCCGCTACAGAGTCGGGCTTTAAGTCGTTTGAGGTACAATTTTTTAAGCTCCCCTTCATTCTTTTTCTCAATGGCGTCTTCCACTTCCATCTTCACGATTTGAGCTCCCACTTCTTTGTTGAATTTTCGGCGCTCATCAATTTTTGCCCCTAAAAATGATTGTTCATCATTGAGTTTGATGGGGCCAGTTGTAGTCACATCTTTGGCGAACTTGCTTTTAGAAATTGCTTCAAATAACTCCTTTTCCTTCTTCATATCTCCTAATTTTCGTTTGACCACGGTTGCAAATTTGGGGGCATTGGTGGCGTCAAAATTATACTCCCCACTAAAAATCCAGTCAGTCAAAAATTTTACATCCGCTTCTGAGGCCACTTTATCTCTAATGGCAGCATCGAGTTCCATTTGAATGGGTTGGAAGCGTTGTTGAGCCAGGTTAGATTCTCGGGTCATGTGCTCCAACATCATTTTTAAGCCCGCGGGAGTGTCCGCTTTTGGAGTGTAACCCAGTGTTTTCTTGCCATCATCCAATACCTCTCCATTTTGAGCGGCTAAATAGGCGTCATAATCGCTAAGGATTTTGCTCGAAATGAACTTGCGAAACCCCGGATCCTTCAAAATACCCCCAATGTTGGTGATGAGTGTGTCGACTTCTTGTTGTTTTTCTGGATTTGCTTCCCCCTCCTCCGATTCGTGGTTTTGATTTAGTTTAAGGGCGCCCATATTTAGGATTAAGGACTAAGTGCTGAGGACTAAGTTACTTAGAATGTTATCTAAAAACTCGGTCTTAAGGGAGGGCTTAAAATCTTACTCTGATTCAAGAAAAAATCCAACTACAAATCTAAGTCATCCATCATATCGTGATCATGATTTGCATTTTCATGAGCATTTTCGTCTGAAATCACGCCATGGGCTTTTTTGCTTTGATGGGCAAAATTCAGAATTTTTCTTGCCAGTAATTCGGGGTCAGGCACGCGGTCGATTTTAAAATCACTGGCATCACCCGCGGCTGTACGCACGGTTACATCCCCATAATTGAGGATGGTTCCAAAAAGGCCCGCTACTTTTCCATTACTATCTTGAATTTGGGGCAGGGGAGTGGCAGCCACATTGCGCTTTAAAAAACTGACTTGTGTCACGTCAATCAAGCGATGATCGGTGACAATGAATAAATCAAACTCTTCGTTGATCCATGAAATGAGCAGGAATGCTAAACCAAAAAGGAAGTAAAATGAGGTAAATAAATAACCTAGTACACTGGTTAAACCTCCCTCAGAAAGGGGGAAGCTCCGGCCCCAAAAAAATATAAAAGCCCATATAGGCAGAACGGCAATCACGACAAAGAGAAAAACCCGTACAAAATAAACAATCCAATGTTTCCGGATCACCATGATGACATTTTCGTCCGGTTTTTTGCCGGGGAAGTCTTTGAGCATTGATTGAGTGGCTATTGCTACTCTCTTTTTACCAGAAAAACCTTGAAAAAACCAGTTTTTTGAGTGGTTAGTGGGGGGTGGTCAGTTGTCAGTCTGGTTAAAATTGGAAAAACTGGTCACTCATCACTGACCTCTGACCCCTTGAGCGAAGCGATTAGTCTCACAAAAACCACCGTCGCAGTCCAAATTCGTTTGATTCGCTTCGGTTGCCGAAAGAGCCTCCAGAGCCACTCCAGGCCTAACTTTCGCATCAGAGTAGGGGATCGTTTTATTCTTCCTGCTGCAAAATCGATGGCCCCCCCCACGCCCAATGCCACTTTTACCGTTTGCATTTTTTTCAAATTTCGAGTGATCCATTCCTCCTGAGCGGGGCTGCCGTAGGCAACAAATAGAATATCTGGCGTGGCTCGATTGATTCGATCCACAATTTCTCCCTCTAATGCTTCCGATGGATCACCAGCAAAGCCCCCCGCAAACGTGGCCTTGGGGTACTTTTTCAATAGTTGATTGATGGCCTCATTTGCCACGCCAGGTGCCGCTCCTAAAAGATAAATGCGCCACTTTTTTTCTTGAGATTTGTCCACAATTTTAAAGAGAGTATCGGTTCCCGTCACTCGTTCAGGGAGGATTTCGTATATTTTTTTACTCCGAATCACCACTTTAAACAAACTTCCCCACAATCGAAACCATTCCAGCACCCGATTCCCAGCTTTGGGCAGAGAAAGGTAGTGAGCCGCCCACAAAATTCCAATACCGTCGGGAATCAGTAGGGAGGCGGAATTCAAAGTCTTTTGGAAGTCCGGATTCTTATTTGCATTCACCAGCATTTCGGGATTGGGAGTGAAGATGGTGTGCTGGGTTTTTTCTTGTCTCACAAAAACCTCGACCGCTGTCAATACATCGTCGTAACGAACGGGGGAGAAGTTGATTCCAGCGATGTCTACCTTTTTCTTCATTTTTTAATTTATTATCGATTCCCAGTTCAATTGAACTTCCTTAATTTTAAATGTTAAATGTTGAATGTTGAATAATAAATATTAAAGTGGAATGTGGAATGAAAATCATCCTCCGCTTTCTAAAATCAAGCCATTTAAAATTTAGCATTTAATATTCAATATTTAACATTTTATAAACAAAAACTCATTTTTTTCTGACAACGATCACTAAATTAAAAGACCTCAAAAACGATACCCGTTTCCCCTTCTTTGTGAAATAAAAATCTTCAATCTTCCATTTTTTCCCATCAAAAAGCCGTTTCAA
>JAUHXI010000075.1 GCA_030426875.1 bacterium | reverse complement strand
CCCAGGGGAAGAAACGCTCCGAGGAAGTAGAGTAGTAAATTTTCCCAAAAAACAAAAGCGGTCAGAACATAGGCGATTGATTCCTGTACTGGCAGAAAGAGCAGCAGGACGCCGGAAACGGTGGTTAGCAGCAAGCTGGCAGCCGGGCCACCCAACGCACGACGCATATGGATTGTGGCGTGGAGGGCTGGCTCATCTTTGGGGTAGACGCTTGATAACAAAATGTACCAGCTGATGATGCTTTGCATGGGGTAGCCTACGCGGCGCGCGGCCCAGGCGTGGCCGAGATGGTGGCAAAGGTCGCCAAACCAGTGCAGCAAAACGGCCGTAAATCCAATCACAACCGCCTGCCATAGCGAGAAATTTAGCCAGAAAACGGCCGTAAGCGAAAAAAGCAGCCATAGCAGCCCAGACAGCAACAGAGAGTTAAGCCTTACCCAAACCTCGACCCCCAGCAATTGTCCGAGCTGCCAGCGTTTTTTCACTTATTCACCCACTTCTTCCATTAAAAAGACAATGGCGTCCACAAAGGTGCCGTATGGCTGGGCACCGGAGAGGAAGTAACCATTCAAAAAGAAAGAATTGATTCCAAAACAAACAAACTCGGCGCCATCATTGGCTCAGGAACACGGTTTGGCATCAACACCAGCACTAATCCCGGTGTAAAAATTGGAAAAAACTGCTTCATAGGTGGTGGAGTTTTAATTGAAAAAGACGTCGACGATGAAAAATTAGTCCTTTTAGATCAAAAACTAAGGATTCAAACGAATAAAACCTCCATTTCAATTGCAAATCGAGAGGTGACAAAAAAAACCAAAAAAAACCGCTCAAAAAACAAAGTATGAATTCTGTGCTCCTATTGGGAAAAATAAAGGACAATTTTAATAATGCACACCCTGTGCATAACTCACTGTCCAACCAAATAAAATCCACCCATCTGTGCAAATCCAAAAAATAACTTATAAAAACTTAAACGCTTTATGCACAGGGGATACATCTTCCCTCTGGTTTAAGGGAAAATTTTAAAGTGGCTTTGGGATTCGCTTTAATTAATTCTTTCCACAAGTTATGAACAATTTATAAACATCATATAAACAATATTGGCTAAAAAGAACTGTCTAAAATTAAGGAGAAATAGGAATCAATAAACGCTTATTTAGGGGTGAAATATAGACAATGTGGCGAATAAAATTAAATTTAACTAAAACATAAAAAGTAATTAAAATCAAGGGGTTACTACGACTACTACTTTAATAAATTAATAAATAATAAAAAATCATAGAAAGAGAAAGTTGTGTATAAAATGGTTTAAACTTTAAAAAAAGGGGGTGGAAAAATAAAATTATAAAGTTAAGGGGTGGAACGGGAGTTTAAAAAGAAAACCCTTTACAAAAGCTTTCAAAAAAGTAAAATGAATTTACAATTTTAGTAATTAATGATTATCTGAATCAATTTTCTGATTAGAGATGCGTTTAACCTGTTCACAAAAAGACCTGTCAGGAGCTCTGATGATTGTGAGTAAGGCGGTGAATACTAATAACACCTTACCCATACTCAATAATGTGCTTCTAAAAGCGGAAGGAGGAAGGCTTTCCTTTGTTTCAACAAACCTGGAATTATCCATCACCTATCACATTCAAACCAGTATAGAAAGTGAGGGTCAAATAACCATTCCAGCTAAACTTTTAACCAACTACATTAGCTATTTAAAAGATGGTGAAGTGAGGATTGAGGTGAGTGATACAGATGTGCAAGTTAAAACAAGTGACTCAAAAACTAGAATAAAAGGTTTGCCTGCAGCTGAATTTCCCCCCATTCCCACAGTTGAAAAAGAGGGGGGGGTAAAAATCAAAGCAGGAGATTTAAAAAATGCCATCAATCAGGTGGTTTTCGCAGCTGCACTCAATACCACGCGACCCATTCTGGGGGGTGTGTTTTTAACTATAAAGGAAGAGAAGCTCTTTATGGTTTCTACAGATAGCTATCGGCTGTCAGAAAAAGCCATTCCTTTTAGCTCTAGTGATGGTGAGGTGACTTGTATCGTGCCGGCTAAAACCATGATTGAACTCGGTGCCACACTTGAGTCAGTTGAGCCTGGTGACGAGGTTGAAATCATCACCTCTAAAGATCAGGTGATGTTTTGTGTGAAAGAATTACAGATGACTTCGAGGCTCATTAACGGCCAATTCCCAAATTATAAACAGATCATTCCAGAATCTTCAAAAACTCAAGTTGAATTTGATGTGTCGGCCTTAAGTTTAGTCTTAAAGCGAATTAATATTTTCGCAAAAGAGAATAATAATAAGGTGGTTCTAAAAATTTCCAAAGAAGGGGTTTTAATCACCACAGAATCCACTCAGTATGGGGAAGGGGAAATAAATTTAAAACCCATTATTCAAGGGGAAGATAACGAGATCGCTCTCAATTCTCAATTCCTCTTGGATGCCCTTAGTCATATGAATTCCAATTTTGTTGTGATTGAAGTGGGTGAAAAGGTGTCTCCTGTTATTGTAAGGCCTAAAGAAGACAAAGGGTATACCCATATCATCATGCCACTCAAGATTTAATCATTAAGCTCATTTAAAGTAGGTAAATTAAAAATTAACCACAACAAACCCACTCCTAGAGTGAGGTCTTTCAGGTGGTAATGAAGCCTAATCTAATTTTAAATAATGAACATCAGCCGTTTTTTCCCACTACAGATTCATGATCAGGAGTTTGGCCATTTAAAGCCAGAGGTACCCCTCACACTTTCGGGGGTCTCTAATATCACCTCAAAATGCTACTTGATGGCCGCTCTTAAGCGCCAATACAAGTTTAAAAACGTATTTTGGATCACCAACGACAATAAAGAGATTTACGAAGTTAAAAATAACCTCCCTTTTTGGGTGGATGAGCCATTGGTTGCGTTGGATAATTTCAATACTGACAATCAACAAGATTATCGCCTAACTGAAATCATTGCAGGTTTGGCTGAGGGGGAGGAAAAAGTCTACCTCATCAATAAGGCGGATGTTAAAGCTCCGTTGCCAACCTATCAAGACATTAAAGAGGCTGGTTTTTTAATTGAGGAGGGGGGGGATATGAGGGTGGTAGAATTCTTCAATGAGCTAATAAAAATGGGATACTATCCTAGTGCTGACATTATATTGAAAAAAGGAGAATGTCGTCGTGCAGGAGGGGTGATTAACTTCTTTCCCCCTAATTTCAACACGGTTGTAAAAATTGAGGTTGATTATGATCAGGTGGTGGGGATTTGGTATTTTGACCAAGAGAATAAAAAATTAGGAAAGAGCCTAAAAAAAATAGACATCTTACCCCTCAATGTCACTGAGGGGGATGGTGATTTTTTTGGTCAAATTAGTAAAAATGATTTGGTGATTGTGGATGACATTGATGAAGAATTAGGTTTTGAAAAGCGACTTGAGCAAGTTGAAGCACAAAAGATTATTTTCACCTCTTTTCCTAAATCAGAAGAGGATTATTTTCACCTCCGTTACCTTTCAGTCCTCAAGTATTACAATATTTTTGATCTTCTTAATGACCTTCGCGATAAAATTCAACGCGACTGGACCATTAATATTTTTACCAAACGAACGGAGGAACTCAGTAATATTTTTAATGAAGAAAACATCCGTTTCAGCCTCAATGGAGAGGGTGAAGCGAATGTAGTCCTCATCGATGCAGGGGATTTAGAGAATGTGCCCACCTCCTTCCAAGCCCCTCAACAGAAGATACAATTTTTGACGGACAAGGAAATCTTTAATCTTCGAAAAACCTCAAAGAATAAATCAGTCGAAAAAATAAGTCTGGACTTCTTAACAGGTTTGAGAATTGGGGATTTAGTCGTCCATTTAGATCATGGAATTGGTCGATTTCTTGGGGTTGTGCCTAAAACCATTGATGACATCAAGCGAGAGTATTTAGAAATTGCCTATGCAGAAAATGACCGCTTATTCATCCCCATCGACCAAGCAGACAAGGTGAGTAAGTATGTGGGGGGAGAGGATAATGAGCCTCATTTGAGTCGTTTAGGAGCTGTGGAATGGAAAAATACCACGCAAAAGATTAAAAAAGAAACCCAAAAAATTGCCAAAGAACTCCTCAAGCTCTATGCCGAAAGGGCTCAAATTAAAGGTTATAATTATGGTGAAGACACAGAGGATCAAAAAAAATTCGAAGCAGACTTTCCTTACGAAGAAACGCCCGGTCAAATGAAGGCTATTTTGGATGTGAAAAAAGACATGGAATCCGATCAGCCCATGGACCGTTTGATTTGTGGGGATGTGGGGTTTGGTAAAACGGAAGTTGCAATGCGGGCAGCTGTAAAAGCTGTGCAAGGGGGAAAGCAGGTGGCTTTTATTGCCCCCATCACTATTTTGGCGGATCAGCATTATAAATCATTTGTAAAACGAGTCGCTGGACTAAACATTCGTATCGAAATGCTCAGCCGCTTTCGCACTCCAAAAGAGCAACGGGCTATACTCGAAAAACTCCGAAAAGGCGATTTAGACGTGGTTATTGGAACCCATCGCCTCATTCAAGATGATGTAAAATTCTTCAATTTAGGACTTGTTATTATTGATGAGGAGCAGCGATTTGGGGTGAAACAGAAAGAAAAATTTAAATCCATCCGGAATCAAGTGGACATCCTCACTCTCACCGCCACACCCATCCCTCGTACGCTGAATTTAGCCCTCAACAGCTTCCGTGACATTTCAACTATTACCACACCACCCCCCGGCCGCCTACCCATCATCACTGAAGTCAGGCGCTATGGAGATAATTTAATTAAGGAGGCCATCCAAAAAGAAGTGGACCGAGGTGGAAAGGTATATTTTCTCCACAATCGAGTTAAAACCATCGAGAGTATCGCCGGAAAACTGCGGAAAATGATGCCCCACATCAAATTTATTGTGGCTCACGGCCAACTATCTCCACAAGAATTAGAGTCTCGAATTTTAAAATTTAAAGACGGTGGGCATCATGTGTTGATTTCATCCACTATTATTGAAAATGGAATTGATCTCCCTACAGCCAACACACTCATCGTTGATAATTCAGAGAATTTGGGATTGTCTCAAATGTACCAACTACGTGGGCGCATTGGACGAGGAAAAATACAAGCCTATGCCTACTTTTTATACCAAAAAAGACAGCTCCGTTTAGACGCTAAAAAGCGTCTTAAAGCCATTGTTGATGCCTCGGAATTGGGGGCTGGATTCCAAGTAGCAATGAGAGACCTGGAAATTCGTGGTGCAGGTGATATACTGGGGGTAAATCAACATGGAACCATTAAGGTTGTAGGGATGAATCACTTTCTACGCATGCTCAATAAAACCATTGAAGAGATGCGAGCGGGTAAGACTAATACGGACGAAGGTGATCTGCAAGACATTAGTATTGAACTCCCTCTAACCGCCTACATCCCTGATAAATATATTCCTGACACCAAAGATAAAATAAACGTCTACCAAAAACTATCATCTGTTGATAAAATAGACCTTCTAAATGAACTAAAATCAGATTTAGTGGTAGAATATGGACACCTGCCCAATGAGGTGAAAAATTTATTCCAAATCCTCGAAATAAAAATATATGCAAAAATGACTGGCTTGGTGAATGTCAAATCCATCCCCATTGGACGCGCAGGTCGCCAAATCATTCTGCACATGGGCCCCTCCCTCACCGCCCCTCAAATCATGACCCTAATCAAAAACAACCCCAAATGGTTGGTTAGCGGTGACAAGCTCAAGATAGATTTGAAAGAGCTCGGGTTCAATTGGACAGAAAAACTGAAGGAAAACATTCAATTTCTTTTACCTAAACAGTTCAATGAAAAAACGTCTCAGCAACATCAAGCTTAAAACTAAGCATTTAAAAAAGGAGTCCGACAATAAAGCAATTGCTTCTAAGCCTAAAAAAAGGAAATGGCTCAAGCGGATTTTGTTTTCATTTCTTTTTTTATTCTTGGCTGGTAGTACTACCGTCGCAGTGGTATTGATTGGAATGTACAATGAGCTCCCCAACATCGACAACCCTGAAGATCTTCTAGCAGTCGAATCGAGTGTTATCCTGGATCGAAATGGAGAAGTGCTTTATTTGCTCCATGGTGATGAAAACCGAGAAATCGTTCAATTTGAAGAAATTTCTCCCAATGCCGTTAACGCCGTCATGGCCATTGAGGACGATCAATTTTATGAACACAAAGGGTATGACATACCAGCCATTTTAAAGGCAGTGTGTAGTGAGTTGGGAGTCTGTGCCCAGGCGCGTGGAGGATCCACCATCACTCAACAATTCATCAAAAATACCTTTTTGACTAACGAGCGTAGTTATGAGCGAAAGATTAAGGAAATCATGCTCTCTATTCAACTCGAAAAACGTTACACCAAAGATGAAATCATGGCAATGTACCTCAATCGAATTTCCTTTGGTGGTAATTTTTATGGCATTCAAACAGCCTCAGAGGCCTATTTTGGAAAAGATGCCATCGATCTGACCGTAGCAGAGAGTGCAATTCTAGCCTCGCTCCCTCAATCCCCCACAAGACTTTCACCCTACGGAGCTAATGTGTACCCCCATTTGGATTTAGATCCTGTAACCATTCTAGAAGAAGGTTTGACCACCGAAGAGGAAATTTTTGCAGCCTACCCAGATGCCATTACAGGAGGGTTGCTTGGTAAAAGCTTCAAATTTGGTGAAGGAGAGCAGACTGTTGAAATTTATGTCAACGGTCGCGCCAACTTCGTTTTAGCGCGCATGAGGGATCTTGGCTTCATCACCACAGAAGAATTTGAACTCGCAAAAGTAGAAGCTGACAATATGGTCTTCCAAGAATACCGCCAAGAGATCAAAGCGCCTCATTTTGTCATGTACGTTC
>JAUHXI010000074.1 GCA_030426875.1 bacterium | reverse complement strand
CAATCCAACGATAACGTTTTTTTAAGGAGAAGCCAAAAGAAATCAGGCCCCTTGAAGAAGGGTAAAAATTTCGGTAAGTTTAAAAAAATAATACAAAGACATGCACTCCCTCATCCTTTACGGCTCCTACCTCGCCTTCCCCTTCTTAGCCCTATTGATTTATTTGAACATAAAATTCTGGGGAACGTGGTTAAAAAAGAAGCTTTATCTGACTGGATTGATCATTTTTTACTTGCTATCTCTTCTGTTTATCTACGCCAGGTTTATTGAACGCCAACTCATCACCGTTCAAACCACTCAGATAGAAGTAGGGTTTGACGGTCGCATCGCCGTGATCTCCGACATCCATTTGGGAGCTTATAAGGATGAGGCGTTTTTAGCCCGAGTGGTCAAAAAAATCAATGAACAAGAAGGCCTTCAAGCCCTTTTAATCCCTGGTGACTTCACCTACTATCCCCATCAAGATTTAGATGAACTCTTTGCACCTTTGGCAGATTTAAATATTCCAAGCTATGCTGTTTTGGGGAATCATGACAGCGAACAACCTGGCCCCCCACTTCAGGAGGAGCTGGAGCTTGCACTAGAAAAGGCTGGGGTAATCTTCCTCCACAATGAATCAGCTGCTATTCCCGGAACCCAAATAAAGATACTGGGATTGGGTGATAATTGGGCGAATGAAGATGACATTGAGTTGATCAATGATTTTGAAACATCGGATCAACTGATTGTTTTGACTCACAATCCGGACACCACCTTAAATTACCGCAATTCAATCCCTGACATCACCCTAGCCGGTCACACCCACGGCGGCCAAATTCGCATTCCTTGGCTCTACAAAAAAACCATACCTTGCATTGGTGACTTCAATCAAGGCCTCCACTCCACCCCCACCGGACCTGTTTTTGTCACCTCAGGTGTAGGAGAAGTCGGACTTCCTATGCGGCTAGGTATCCCTCCTGTGATTGAGATTTTGGAATTTAAGTAGAGACGCGATTAATCACGTCTCTACTCCTAGGGAAAAAATCTAAACCTTAAACCTTCAATTTTGACTAAAATAAACAAATTCATCCTCGGAATTTCCACCACTTTAACGCTACTATTCAGTTGGCTCTACTTTCGACGCAGCACACTCCCCTATAACAATGAAGGTCGTTTTTTTGACGAGGTGGAAGCCATTGTCTATCATCAGCAAGATCAAGAATTATTTGCTATACTAGCACTCGGATTCCTAGTAGCAACAATCACCTTAGCAATCATCATGGCTAAAAAAAGTAAATAAAAATGATGTACGGACGCAAGATTTTGCGTCTCACCTGAATAAATAATGAATCACCAATGAAAGCATTCCTCATCCTCTTTAAGGACAACCTTTTAACCTCACTAAAAAGCAAAAAAACCATTTTCTTTTTGGTGTTGTACGTCGTGATTTTTGCCCTCGCCATTCATGTGGTGGAAGAGGTTCAGCAAGAGGCTATTCGTCGCGTGGTGAACCAAGGGGGAATTGATCCTGAGCTCTACCGCATGAGCTTCAATTTTATGGTGGAGTTTCTAAAGCTTAACAGTAACGACATTGTCCAATCTTTCCTATCTGTACCATTGTAATGCTGTTGGGCACACCAGCACTGATCCTAATGATCCATTACGACAAACTGGCCCAAGAAAATTACGATGGCACCTTCCGCTACTACCTTTTTAGAACCTCACGCGCCAAAATTTATTGGTCCAAATTTGCCAGCGCTTTGGCAGAGATTGCCCTAATCACACTAACAGCAACACTAATCGCAGTGCTCTACGGACACTTTAAACTCGATAATTTCGACACCCTTAAGGTCTTAGGATACAGTCTAAAGTACTGGCTGGCTGGCATCACGCCACTCCTCGCCTTTTCGAGCATGGTTTTCATGTTCTCTTCATGGGTCAAACGACCTTTTTTAGCCCTCCTCCTTTCAGCCGCCACAGTGATTGGAGCTGGTGTGATCATGAACTGGTACCCCTGGATGTCCCCCTTCAATCTAGACTACTGGAAAGGCTTGTTCGTTCCTGGCACCCAACTGATGCTCAACTCCGTATTGATCTATCTAGGTTATACCGCTTTATTTAGCACCCTAGGCTTTCTAATTTTTAAAAAACGTGACCTATGACCACTGCCCTTAGCATCACTGGCCTTAAAAAATCATATGGCCGCAAAGTAGCCCTTAAAGGGCTGAACATGAAGGTCCCTAAAAACACCGTATATGGATTTTTAGGAGAAAATGGAGCTGGTAAAACAACTACCTTTAGCATCTTAGGAGGCTTCATTTCAGCCAATGCAGGTACCTTTGACATGCCAGGAAAAATGGGAATGCTGCCCCAAGACGCTCGGTTTGGGGTGGGACGGCGCATCGATTCTCAACTCAAAATTTTAGCCAAATTATCGGGTGTAGAATCTTCAAAGGTGGATAGCGAAATCAAGCGAGTGCTCAAAGCTGTGAACATGGAAGGGAGTGCCAAAGTCCCCGTGAACAAATGTAGCCACGGCATGTACAAACGCATCGGCATCGCCCAAGCGCTATTAGGAGACCCAGACATCTTACTATTTGACGAACCCACAGCAGGACTGGATCCTAAAAATGCCCATGACATTCGCCATCTCATTCAAACCCTCAACCACAACCGAACTGTGGTCATCAGCTCACATAATTTGGCAGAAATCGAACAAATCTGCGATCACGTAGGCATCATCAGCAAAGGCGAAATGGTCTATGAAGGACCTGTTGAAGAACTGGTGAGCCAAAACACTGAGTTGAATTTTAAACTCAGTGAAATGCCCAATCTTAAAACCATTGAAAAATTAAAAGGCATCAACAAAGCCAGTTGGTCAGAAGAAGAAAAGTGCTGCCACATTGAATTCAACCATGAAGTATTGACTACCGAAGCAGCCAACGCCTTAATCCTAGAGCAACTGTTAAAAGATAAAATTGGAGTACGCAGTATCAACTCCGGCAATAGTCTAGAGCATGAATATTTGAAGAAACTCAACCTGGATTGATTTACGATTTCTGTTTTTTCTATTCTAAATCTTGTCTTAAATCTAAAATCAGAAATCACTAATCAGTCATTAGTAAATCAAAAAATAACCCCCCAAATCAATGCAAATCAAGATCTTCATCACCGGTGGCACCTTCGATAAAGAATATGACCCCATCAGTCAAACGCTAGTGGTTAAAGAAACTCATGTTCCTCAAATGCTGGAAGTCAGCCGGTCTCGACTGGAAACCGATGTGGAAAAACTGATGTTCATGGATAGCTTAAACATGCAGAAAAAAGATCGAGAGTTCATCGCTCAAAAATGCATTGATGCTCAAGAAAATCACATTGTCATCACCCATGGAACTGACACCATGCAGAAGACGGCTGAGGTCATTTCAGGAGTGCTAAAAGAAAAGACAGTAGTGATCACTGGTGCCATGATTCCCTATTCCATCGATGGCTCATGTAGCCTTTTTAATTTAGGAAGCGCGTTAGCCTTTGTTCAAACCTTGGAGCCAGGTGTCTACCTTTCGATGGATGGCCGCTATTTTCGGTGGGACAACTTCCGCAAAAATAAAGAAACAGGAGAATTTGAAACCATTGAATAATTGGGCAAACGCAAGATTCTGCGTCTCTACGGGATTTCAAAATGTGCTATGATAACCTCACCAAAAAATAAAAACTAACTGACACCATTGCAATGCTCATTCTCCATTTACTAATCTTACTGATTTACTACACCCTTCTTTTAGGCGTGACCCGAAAAAGCAACCATCAGAAAAAGTATGTCGTAGGTGCCTTGGTGGGAACAGGACTGTGGATTTTAGCCGTTCTTCTGAGTGCAACTTTAATTGTCGACACCAGTGTTTTAAGCGACCCAGAAATTTTAAACCCCACTGATTTTATCCGTGATCAAGAGGCCGCTGTTTTTAAAATTGTCATTTACAGCTTCATTATTTTTCACACCCTGACCCCCCTTATTTTTAGAAAATTCTTATCAAATAAAGACAAAAGGAAAAGGGAAGGCGTCGAAGCATAAGGCTCTATTTAAATAAAAATGCCACACAAACGAACCATCACAGGAATCCTCATCGTCATTTTATTCCCCAGCATTTTAACCTTTTTTTACTTTTTTCAGCTGGCAGATCAATCAAGCCTCCTTCAGCAAATGGTTTATGGGATTGGCAAAACCATCCAATTCACCCTGCCTTTGTGGTGGGTAGCCTGGGTTTTAAGAAAGAAAATAAAATTCAAATTCAAACTCACATGGGGTTGGGTGATGGGATTGGGTATCCTGTTTGCCGTTCTAGAATATGGTCTAATGACATCCCTCCTCAACTCCGAGCTGATTTCGAGCGAGATTTTATTCGACCTAAAAGCCAAAATTCAAGTAAAGATAGCGGGAATGGGCATCAAAAGTGTCAGCGCTTACATCATCCTTGGCACCTTTTACTCACTCATCCACTCACTGTTAGAAGAATACTACTGGCGCTGGTTCGTCTACGGACAACTGAGAGAAAGCCTCAAACCCCTGTGGGCCAATTTGATTTCGAGCACCGGTTTCATGTTGCACCACATCATCGTTTTAGCGGTCTTTTTTGGATGGTCCAATCCCCTCACCTACCTGCTGAGCCTAGGTGTGGGAATCGGAGGCGTGTTTTGGGCCTGGCAATACGAAAAAAATCAATCTCTGTGGGCACCATGGATCAGTCATATGCTTGTAGATGCTGGTATTTTTTGGGTCGGCTATACGCTCATTTTTTAACCTTTTTTAGCCATTCAAACACAAGGGGAATAGAATCAACAGGCACACTGATCTCGAAAACCTCTGCGTCGCCGAGTATCATGAGCTCATCGATCAAAGGTGAGTCAATTTGGAGGATGTGCCCTTTTTCTCCAGCTCCAGGAATATTAGCCCGACCCACAACATTCGTGTCAGTGATTTTGGGCACATTATTTTTATCAAAAGTGACCCGGTGATCATTCCCCGAAGCCATGATTAAGCGGTCGCGATCAGTGATCACCATTTGGTAAGACCTCCCTTTTTTTAAATGGACCCCCACCGCTGTCAAAGCCACCATCTTCCCCTTACTAACATGGGCATTCGGATCAACCTGGCAAGGAAACTGTTCCACAATTTTTTCATCAGGATTCAACCCATAAAAATCTGCCATCAACTCAGACCCTCCTTTAAAAAAGCCAGCAAGACCTTTACCGGAGAATTGCATGAAGGCAAAAAAAGCTAAAACAAGTATAAGAACAATAATAAGAGGGTTCATGAGAAAGATGTTAGAATATTTGGCCCATTTTAATGAGATATAAATGAGACCGCAAGCTCAAATTTTGTGATAAAATCGAATAGAAACCTTATCTGGACACTCAATAGCATTAAAAAATCGCTCATTCAATTTGAAAGAATATCTACATTCAATTAAAAATTAATCTTGATCACCAAAAAATGAAAAAGAAATACCCCATCAAAATCTTAAAAAGTGATGGTATGGCCAGTTTAATGGGATTAATGATGCTAGGTTCTATTATCTTATGTATAAATTTAGCATTTAATGCAGATGAACCAGGACAAGGTGGACCTTTTGGAATAGCGTTGGGTATTTTTTGTTCGATATTGGGCATAATCGGCCTGATTATTTATATAAAATGGATCAGCTCTAATGATAAAATTGGGCTTACCATAAATGAAACGGGCTTTCAAGATCACTCAAATATGTTGGGAAATAAGTTAGGATTTGTGGAATGGGGAGCGGTGAAGGAAATAAGAGCTAATCGTCAAAATCCTTATTATCATTTAACAAAAATAATGTATGACCCTGATTCATTCATCAGAAGATTTGAGTCTTCATTTTCTAAAAGATTGTTAAAATTGGGGGAAAGAATATACGGTAGACCTTTTGCGGTTGGCAGCCTCTTGCTCAAGTGCTCCTTTGAAGATTTAGAAAAATGGATGCAAGAAGGCCTGAGCCAAAGTCATAAAAAATAATACGCACTTTATGAAGAATACAGCCCTCATCACCGGTGCATCCAGTGGGATTGGAATGGAGCTCGCTAGAATACATGCTAAAAATGGTGGTGATTTAGTGATCGTGGCTCGAGATCAAAAAAAATTAGACGCCTTAAAAAAAGAGTTGGAGAAAAAATACGGTGTCAACGTGTTGGTGATTGTAAAAGACTTGAGTCAACAAAAAGCCACCCAAGAAGTTTACTATGAAGTGGTTAAATCCAAAATTGAAATCAATTGCCTCATCAACAATGCTGGCTTTGGTGGGATGGGCAAATTTCATGAACGAGACTGGAGCCAAGATGAAGCCATGATTCAGCTCAATATTGTGGCCCTGAGCTCCCTGACTCGCTATTTTCTACCCGATTTTATAAAGCGGAAAAACGGAAAAATCATGAACGTGTCCTCCACCGCCGCCCTCTTCCCTGGCCCGCTACAAGCGGTCTACTACGCCACAAAAGCCTACGTTCAATCCTTTAGCCTAGCCATTTCGGAAGAAGTGCGGGGCAGCGGAGTGACCGTGACCGCTGTGATGCCTGGGGCGACAGAAACTGATTTTGGAAAACGCTCTGGAATGGATAAAACAGTTCTATTTAAAAAAACCCACAGTGCAAAAAAAGTGGCTCAAGACGCCTACAATGGTATGATGAAAGGCAAACTCACCGTCTTAACCGGCCTCAGCCCTGGTCAGCGAATCATGCTAAAACTAAGTCCTTTTTTTTCCATGCGTATGAAATTAAAAACAATTAAAAAACTCCAAGATACAACTTAAGACACTCAAACACACCATGATCAAAGCCGTCGGAAATGAAATCCACATCCCCCTCAGTAAAACTAAAAATATTTTACTCAGCCTAACTGGGGTCATACTCATTG
>JAUHXI010000073.1 GCA_030426875.1 bacterium | reverse complement strand
TTTTTCTTTGCCTTAACGCACGCTATTACGTTACCATAAGCTCACCCTCACATCAATCAACCCAAATCAATGAGCCATTTAGAATACCGTCGGCAAGGATTGCATGTGTTATATGGTTTTGCATTGGTTTTTTTGCATTATCACAACATTCTAAATGAGGGAATCATTCTAGGCATCATCTTAGGCGGCATTGGAATGTCGATTTTAGTCAAAAGAAGAAAACTCTCACCGATCCGACGGGTTCTAAAAATCTTTGAACGCGACAAGCATCTAAATGACTTTCCTGGCCGAGGCCCGCTTTTTTTCACCATCGGCAGCTACCTGAGTTTGATTTTATTTGAACCCAACATTGCCTACGCTGGCATCATGATTTTAACTGTGGGAGATGCGTCTTCCAACATCATCGGTCGCCATTTTGGACGGATCAAAACAAGGCTCAATCCTAAAAAAAACATCGAAGGGAATCTGGCTGGAATCATCCTAGCCATCCCTTTTGCCTACTATTTTTTCCCACATATCTATGCCCTTGCTGCCGCCAGCACCGTCGGCATGTTCTTAGAAATACCAAACCTAAAAATCTTCGGTTTTGAGATTGATGACAACCTAATAATCCCCATCGGAGCCAGTTTCACACTGACCCTTTTTGCTTGAAGAGGCCCCCTCTAGCTCCCCCAAAGGGGGAGAATTTCTATTTTCAAAACCTCCAATCTCCTTTAAAAAAGGGGAAGTGCCGATAAATTCCAATAAAATAAGTAATTTGTAATTAACAGTGTCCAATCAATCTGTCGGAAAACAAGGGGAGGCAATGGCAGAGGGGTATTTGAAAGAAAAAGGGTATTGCATTTTGGCCAAAAATTTTCTCAAACGCTCAGGCGAGATTGACCTAATCGTAAAAGACCCAGAAAATCAGGAAGTCGTTTTTGTGGAAGTCAAAACCCGTCGTTCCAACAACTTCGGTTATCCGGAAGAAGCGGTGACCCAAAAGAAGTTGGATAAAATCGAACAGACAGCCTTGCAGTGGCTGGAAGAGAAGGATTTTTCGGAGAATGACTGGCGCATTGATGTGATTGCCATAGAACTTCAAAACAATAAAAAAATCACGCACCTAAAAAATATCAGTCTCAACTAAAAAAGATCCCCCTAAAACCCGCTTTGGCAAAGGGGGAAAGTAATATCCATCCAATTCAATTTTCATATCCCCCTCTTGAGAAAGAGGGGTTAGGGGAGATTTTTATATAGGCTTATTCAAAGGAATAACCTTTCATTTGTCTTTATTGGAGCAAAAGCTTAACCTTCATAACCTATCACCAATTTAGGCTGATCTAGAGGGTAAGAATCTGGCACCACATAAGGCTCAGGACATTTACCACTGTCACTAATACAGGCTTGAATTTGCCATGGTGAACCTGGCGATGTACCAGCTATCGGTTCCATATCCTCATTCAAAAGAGACACACGAGCGCAAAAATTTGGGTGGGCTTGAACCGGATCTAAAAGAGCCTCAAGCGTTAGAGATCCAGATTTATCAAACGAAGCACTCATGTTAATCAAAGCCGACTCAGCCGCTGAATCTTCAGCGCCAGGCTTCAAAAGCACCACACCACTCACAGCCACTTCATTATCATATAGCTGAAGAAACCTTAAAGGAGAAAGCCCTAATCCATCTACACAATTTCCACCCACTTGAGCATAAACCCCCCACACTGGCTCACTTTCGGGAAGCATGCATACATTTACAACACCAAAATTTTGCGCATGAACATCTGGATCTAATGCAGTTATCTCACCATCCGAAGCAACCAAAACGGGATCTGAATTGTGAAAGTCTACAAAAGCAGTCGCAATACCATCAATTCTTTCATCAACTGAATCAATACAAGCTTGAAATGGGACGTTCGGCTGCAAATTATTCAGCCAATTCATCGCCACCGAAAAATGAGGGGGAGGAATAGAGATCTGCCCAGAAAGGAAATCAAACTGATCTGCTTTTGGAATAGATATCAAGTGATCAGCCCCCTCTCCAAAACAACCATCATACTTTTCCAAAAAAATATCCACAATCATATTCCTGAGCACTGTCGGTGTCAAAGGGGCAACTGGATCTTCACAAGAAAGCACACCATTTAAATCTTTATTCCTTTCAAGGAATTCACCACAACTAGTAGCCTCACACGTGGATGTATTTTCGGTATCAGAACCAGTTTCCGTAGGAATTTCACCTGTATCAGTAGTACTTGTGGCTGCATCCGTCGATCCGGAAGTAGAATTCTCACCTGACACACCTGTCGTGTCAGTTTCAGTGAATACTGCTTCAGCAGTATCACCCGCCATATCATCACCACAACCAGGAAACGAGCTCCCAAGAACAAGGGCAAGACCTGCACTTAAGGCCCCGCCAAAACGGCGAGGGGGAGTTTGTAAAGTATCTATGCTGTTGGAGGACATAGGATAAAATTTAGAAAATAAATAAGCTGTTGATTTACCCGAAAGTTAAGCTTCCGGGAGAATTGAATTATTGTTTAGTTTCCCACCATTCATTAAAAGTTTGACCTTCATAGTTTTTATCAAAAGTGACAGCAAACGGATAAGAATCTGGCACCACATAAGGCTCAGGGCACACACCACTATCATCAACACAAGCCTGAGTTTGCCATGCCGAACCCGGCACGGCAGAGGTACCACCAACCACTTCCATATTTTCGTTGTCTAACAAAAATGCGTAACCACAAAAGATTGGATGTTTTTCATTACCATCTAAATTCCCCATTACACTTAGAGCGTACGGTTGGCTTAAGGCTGGATTTATAGGCACAAGAGCATACTCACCACCACTATAACCACCAGGCATCAAGGGAATTGAGCCGCTAATAGGCACATTATTCATATGAAGTTGTACCTCATTTAGGGGTGAATCGCCCCCTTCACCATCGCACCCTTCAGCAAATTCCATATATACCACGTCAACAGGTGTTCCCCCAGGTGCCATACAAATATTTAAATCATCGACCCCTTGCTGTCCACCATTAGGATCCAAAGCTACTTTCACACCGTTCGAAGCGGCTAAGCTATAATTTTTTTCGTAAAATTGTGCAAAGGCATTTGCAATATAAGCAAGTTCGTCATTGCAATTATCAAGGGATTGATCATCAGGCTGGCCCATTAACCATTGCACAAGCGTTACAAATTCCTCAGGAGAATCAGACAAAACCTGTTCAAAAATAAACTGAAATTGTTGGCCTTCCGAAACGGAGATTAAATCCTCAGGACTATCCCCAAGGCAACTATATTTTGACTTAAATGCATCCACTATCATCTTTTTAAAATTCACTGGTGTAAGAGCTGCATCCGAATCCTCACAAGAAAGTAAGCCTACCAGACCAGTATCTTCAAGAAATTGTCCACAACTAACACATTCGCAACTTTCTAACTCCTTACACACAAGATCCATTCCACCTGTATCCGAATCCGTTCCCGTAAGCGTTTCCATACCGGTACCTGATGCTACTGTGGAAGCACCAGTTGTAAAATTGGTCGTTGCTTCTGTGGCTGCAGTCGAACCAGAATGTGACCCTCCACCTTGCTCTGTCGTAGCACCTGAGGACCCTGTTGTAACATCCTCTGTAGGCTGATACCCCTCTGTTCCTGTAGTAGAAGACTCAACCGTAGTTTGGCCCATGCCATCGTCACCACAAGCAATGGGTGCAGCTCCAAGGCCAAGAACAAGGGCTACACTTACTGCCGCACTAGACCTTAGAGTAGGTGTAGGTACGACTGAAATATTTCTGTAGTTTTCGGAGGACATACAAATAATAATTAAAAAATAAATAATTTAGACTTAATTTTACCTGAACCAACTACTCACTGTCAAATAAACTCCCATCCCATAAAAAAACCCCTTCTCTCGAAGGGGTTTTATAATTCCAAATTGAAACTTAACGCTTGGCCCACTGTGGTGCCCGGCGCGCGCGCTTGAGACCAAATTTCTTCCGCTCCTTAACCCGGGAATCGCGGGTCAAGAAACCAGCCTTCTTCAGCTCAGAACGAAGCTCAGGGTCATACTCCAGCAACGCCTTAGAAATACCATGGCGAAGCGCATCAGCTTGAGAGCTAACACCCCCACCCTTGATCAAAGCCGTGATATCGAACAACTTGAGGGCATTGGCAATTTTGAGAGGAGCCTTAATGCTCCCAATCAACTCACCAAAGAAATAATCATCAACAGGCTTATTGTTGACCAAAATTTCACCCTTTCCATTTTCATATAAACGGACCTGAGCCACCGAAGTTTTTCGTTTTCCATTGGCATAAAAATAATGACCATCTTTTTTCATCAAAGAAATGTCCATCTTCTTTTTACCCTTTGAAGTATCTTTTTCGTCTGCCATAGAACTAATTAAACATTAAGAGGTATAGGATTTTGACCTGAATGAGGATGCTCAGATCCAGCATAAACATGAAGTTTAGCCAAAATGAATTTTTTGAGTTTATTGTGGTGAATCATTCCAGCCACCGCTGATTCAAGAATTCGCGTAGGATGTTCAGCCATTACCTTTGCATACGGCTTGCGACGTAGATGCCCCAAGTAACCCGTATGATGGATGTATTCTTTTTGAGCCTCTTTATTCCCTGTAAGGCGAACTTTGTCGGCATTGATCACCACCACATAATCACCCATGTCTAAATGAGGGGTGAAAGTAGGCTTATTTTTACCGCGAAGGTAAACCGCAATTTCAGTTGCGAGTCGACCGACAACTTTATCAGTAGCATCAATGATGTACCATTTTTTATCGGATTTGCTCTGAACCGTTGGAGTGAATGTTTTCTGAGTCATTGTCTAATTTAGAATTGAGTTAAACGAATTCGATCTGAACCATGGGAGCAGCATCTCCAGGGCGGAAACCAAGGGGTGTCACACGGAGGTAGCCAGAATTTCTTTCTTTATAACGAGGTAAGAGCTCTCGGGTTAGCTTTTTAGAAGCATTGGTGTCCATCAAGTAGGCATTCAAAGCCCGCATGGCAGTTGGAAGATCTTTAGCCTTAGCCATAGTGATCAACTCCTCAACCGTAGATTTGATCAAATTAGCCTTACTTTGAGTAGTCTTCACCTTTTCATACAAAATGATAGAAGTGGCCATGTTTCTCATCATGGCCTTTAGGTGGGCCTTATTTCGATTGAGCCGAGTTGTTTTTCGTCTATGTCGCACAGGATCTTACAATTAAAGGGTAATATTCTTATTCTAATGAAGCAATTAAGCAAACTCTACTTCAGTTCCATCATTTGTGATGGACAAGCCTCGAGTGGCCAAAGCATCAGACACCTCAGTCATGGCCTTTTTACCAAAGCCACGGAAGTTAGATAATTTACTAGGCGTACACTTAACCAATTGTTCGATGGAACCGATCCCACCATTGATCAAAGCGTTTAGGGTTCGAGGAGAGAAGTTCAGGATTTCAATCGGGGTGTATGTCTCTTTTTGCTCCTCTTTCTCCTCTTCAATTTGCTTCTCTTTAACCGTCTGAACATCAGAGCGGAAGTTCGGCTCAATGTCATCCTCCTCCATCAGGAAGAGGTCGAAGTATGATTTGAGGACACTAGAAGAGAATTTAAGAGACTCCTCAGGAGTGATGGACCCATTGGTCTGAATCTCAATCGTTAGATTGTCCAAGTTGGTCATCTTCCCCACACGTGCACTAGACACGTCATATCTTACCTTAACCACAGGAGAGAAGATGGCATCGATTTGAATCAAGCCAACATCCTTCTTGTCTTTTTTGCGGAGTGTGGCAGGCACATAGCCAACCCCCTTCTCCACCACCAATTCCATGTTGAGCTTCACACCTTTTTTATTGATGTGAGTGATGACCAAATCTGGATTTAAGATTTCAATATCACTTGAACACTCAATCATTCCAGCCGTCACAGCCCCCTCTTTAGTAGCCGTCAACTTAATAGTCTCGGGTTCTTTGGAATGCTTTTTAAGTTGAACTAACTTTAAGTTGAGTAAGATGTCCATCACACTGTCTTGTACCCCAGCAAGGGTAGAGTATTCATGTGTGACACCATCAATTTTGACAGCAGCAATGGCTGCGCCAGGCAAACTAGAAAGTAAAACGCGACGGAAGGAGTTTCCAAGAGTCATTCCATAACCAGAAGGCAGTGGGCTGATACTAAAAACAGCGGTATTTGTATCCTTATCAAAAGACACTGTTTTAATTTTTGGCAAACCAATCTCTTCTTGGATAATGTGCATGTGACAATATGATTAAGAAATTTAACGAGAGTAATACTCTACGATAAGCTGACTGTCGATGCTCTTTTCTAGGTCGTCTTTTTCAGGAAGAGCAAGGACTTCAATGGACAGTTTTTTAAGATCAACGGTAAGCCATTTTGGTGAGTAATCCTTGAGTTTAACCAGATCAGCATAAAGCGGAGATTTGGAAAATTTAGGGATCAATTCAATCACATCACCTGGTTTAACAAGAATGGAAGGGATGTCCACACGACGACCATTGAGCTTAAAATGACCATGAGTGACCATTTGGCGCGCTTGCGGTCGAGTGACGGCAAACTGACTAACATACACCACATTATCAAGTCGTCTTTCAAACAAGCAAAGAAAATTTTGACCTGTGTCCCCAGATTGAGCCATCGCCTTTTTCATGTAACGCTGGTTCTTTTTTTCAGAAACACCAAAAATGTAACGTGCTTTTTGCTTTTCTGCCAACTGACGGCCATACTCACTTTGCTTAGTAAATTTAGCTCCGTGAACACCAGGCTTACTTTGTCGGTTGCGAAGGATTTTGGTATACTTTTCAGTTCCAAATAAATTCACTCCCAAACGTCGGCACAACTTTGCTTTAGGTCCGGTATAACGCATTTCTTATTACTTATTGTTTATTAATTATTACTCAGGGTAACCAATCATAGGAATGAAAGGAATCGGTCACAGCATTTAAATGATACAACATGTA
>JAUHXI010000072.1 GCA_030426875.1 bacterium | reverse complement strand
ATTAAACGTGCAGCTTCTGTTTCCATAATAAAATGTGAAATTAAATGAATAAATTTTAAGTTTTAAATTTTAAGCGATTGGCAGAAGTAATACCCCACCCCACGATTTTAAAATTTAAAATTTAGAATTTAAAATTAAGCATTAGCCGCTTCAGGTTCGTCCTCAACCGACTTGGCCATGCCAGAAATAAAAGCCATCGCCAGAATGGCGAAAACAAGGGCTTGAATCAAGCCAGAAAAAATACTTAGGAACCAAAACGGAGCAGGAACGATAAAGTAAGTCAGACCGGTGATCACCCCCACCATCACCACGCCAGCAAAAACGTTTCCAAACAAACGCGCGGACAATGAAACAATTTTAGCCAACTCTCCCACGATATCTAAAAAAGCTAGGAAGTTCTCCAAAAAGGCATTGGCCAAATCTTTAAACGAACGGACTTTGAAAAACAAGTGGAGTTTGAAAAAGTTTTGAATGTGTCGCTTAGGCGCAATGGAGAAAGCGACAAAATGAGAGATGAAGAACACAATCAAGGCTAAGGCAATCGGAAGTGAGAAGTGAGCCGTAGGATTGCGGAAAAGGAAGGTGCCATCATCAATGGTGATACTTTGAATCAGGGGAATGACTGTGAATTGATTGGCAATCAAAACAAATAAAAACAAACTCACAATCAAAGACAAGTACTTTCTAGCCCGCTCTTTTGTACGATAGGCATCAATCAAGCTTGAATAGAAAAAGTCCACAATCATTTCCATAAAAACCTGCAGACGGCCTGGAATGAGCTTGAGACGGGACTTAAACATCATGAAGAAAATAGCCATTCCCACCAAAATTGCAAGCGAAGAAATCACAGAATTAGAGACGGCAAAACCACCAATGGTGAAGACGGCTTCTGGAGCGACCGATATGTCTGGGATATTAGCCATGAAAGGTGAGCAAGTGGGGTGATTATTTTATGAGGTTCTGATCTTTTTTCAAGTGAGAATTATTTTGATTTTTTACCCAGTTGCCTCGCCTTCTTAAACAGAAGGATTTGGGTGATGGGGAATGAAATGACCAATAGAATGATGAGGAACAGGGGTTTTGTACCAGCGAAATAATCGATCATATACCCAAGGCCTCCAAAGGTGGCAATAACAGCCAAGGTGGTGGTAACAATGCTAAACGTCATGGTGAGACGTTTTTCTTTCATCTGATCATAGAGCTCGCCGTCATTAGTCTCTTTACTCATCTTTTTTGAAGCAATGTTTGTATTACGTTAACTCGCAGATTATTAAATTTTTAATAAATGTCAAGGGTACATAGGGCTGACAGGAATTGAGAAGGTGATGTAATGATATTTATTTAGTTGACATAATTGAAAAAATCAATAAAGTAAATACAATCCTAAAACCTAATGAGTACAATCTAATCAAAAAATTTATCATGAATGGAGCTCCAACATTGCCAGGAAACCCCTACCAAAAATTTAGGCATAAAATTGTTAATTGGGCGACTACAAGTTTACTGATTTTTGGTACAAATGGCTGCCAATCCGAGGGTAAAACTCATGCTGATACAGGCGCCTCCTTTAGTCAAAAATGTAAAAAACCCACCCGCTGAATCAGGGGCAAGTGATTTACAAACCGGATTTGACGGATGTGTGGGGAAAGAAAGGGATCGCATCATCACACTCGTTGAAAAAGATGAAAGTCTGTCAAATAGTATTCCCGCAGTAGAGTATTGTCTAACACCCCCTACTCAAGATCAGGTTGAGGCTCATTTACTGGAGAATGTTGACTCGCAACAACTGAAAGCGATTGAAGACGCTTTATTTGCATCGATTACTCGCTATGTTGAGCTACCAGACAACGTTTCGCTACAAAGCCAGAAGGCAATCGTTGACATTTTCCTCAAAGAAAGTCCGCTTGAAACACTGAGTGATGTTTTTTCACTGACTGCCAAAGAATTAGGTCAAACGGATAGCGTGGTTGTGCTTTATAAATATTATGAAAGTAAGGGAATTTTCATCGAAGTGAACAAGGGAACGTCTTCAGATGACTCGACAGAACTTGCTGCCTTTAGATTAAAGCCAACAGGACAAATAAATGTGATTGGCCATGAGCTCATTGCACCCGTATTGGAAGCAATTACTGACAAGCGCGGTCGAAAATTAATTAGAAAAAAGGCCCATACTTCACTTGATACTAAAACTCATGTGATCGTTTTTTCAAACGAATGCCCCTTGCCAATGACTGAAGAAGCATGCACTAGACATACACTGACTCACGAAGGTGTTCATTTAGCCCATCCTTTCATGTTTCCAGATTTTACCCTAAAACCAGATCGCATGGGGCCATTATGGGCCCAACAATCCGAATCACTGGCGATTGGCATTGGACTCGTGAATGTTGGCCTTAATCCAAAAGCTGAACTAAAACTTGCCATTAATGAAGTGACCCTTGGTGGGGACAATTACATTCATGCATTAGAAGATTTTTTTACTGCAGCTGATAGCGTATGCCCCGAACTTGTAGAATTAACTGCGGACAGATTAATGGGTACTGATTTTTCAATTGAAGAAATGCCAAAAGATCTTACAGCAGAAAAAATTAGGAAAATTGGCAAAAGAATGACACTTGAAGCCATGAAAAGAGGGCAAGAGCTTTCAGATCGATTACACACAATGTAATAAACAACATAATTTATAAAAATGATTCCCATTCTAGCCGGTTTATCAGACCTACAACGCCACGCAGGCAAGGTCTTTGAACCCATTAAAAATGGTTCAAATGAAGTCATATTCCTGACCGAACGAAACGATATTTTTGGTGTCAGCATGAGCCTAGACCACTACAAAGCCCTCACAAAAGCCGCCAAACGACTAGAAGGCGATTTTTGGACCTCCGCCAGCGAAAGCGCCATGGATTTTTGGAAAGACGAAAGCAACAACATCTATGAAACCCTGCTCTAACTACAAAAAAGGAGACATCATCCTCATTCGCTTCCCCTTTACAAATGCCAGCGAGTTAAAAGTGAGACCCGCCCTGGTGATGCGCGATCAAACCAATCAAAAACTGACTTTATTACCCATATCCACCAAAATCAATCTCCACCAAACAGACTTAATCATTGAAGAAAAAAACTACGAGCACAATCCCCTCCCCGTTGAATCCGTGATCCGAATCAGCAAAATCACTACAGTCCAAAGTGAACGTGCTATTAAGAAGGTATCAAAGTTGAATCCTGTGTTCTTTAAAGAGGTACAATCAGCCCTATTTCAATATCTTGATTAATAAAAAAGGTCAAAATCAAAATAAGCTTAGTTCTGGCATTAGACCTTAAGATACTTAGAACGAACATCCCCCACTTGAGCGTTGATTTTCAGATTTCCATCTAAATTCACATGCACCTTATAACCCAATGAATTACGTGAAATCTGCATGTCAAAAATATCAGCAGGAAGGTCTTTTATTTTGCTTAAAAAATCTATAAACACTTGAGGAATACCTAAAAAAGTCATGCCTATTTCAGGCATGGTATTGAAAGAACCATCCAACATAAACCTTAATTTGACAGAACTATCGGATATAAACTTTATTTCATCAATTTGACCATCATGGAAAATTGGTAGATTTTTCATTGAAATATTGAGAAATTAACGACCCATCCTCTATCCTCTGGGGAATAGATCAATTGATTACAGAGCAACTATCCGCTATTATATTAGCACATTTGTAAATTAAAACCCCATGCAAGCTCAAGACATCCGCCAAAAATTCATTCAATTTTTTGAGGAAAAAGGACACGCCGTCATTCCCAGCGCCTCTATTTTACCCGAAAACGACCCCACCGTCCTCTTCACCACGGCCGGCATGCACCCACTCGTCCCCTATCTGATGGGCGAGGTACACCCGTCTGGCAAACGCCTCACCAACTTTCAAAAATGCATCCGTACCGGAGACATTGATGAAGTGGGCGACAACTCCCATCTAACCTTTTTTGAAATGCTGGGGAATTGGAGCTTGGGAGACTTCTTCAAAAAAGAAGCCATTGAATGGAGCCATGAGTTTTTGACCGGTGAACAATGGTTGAACATCGATCCAAACATGCTTTCAGTCACTGTTTTTGGAGGGGATGACGATTTTCTGGACCTGCCTAAAGATGATGAATCAGCTGAAATATGGAAGGCGGTAGGAATGCCAGACAACCGGATTGCCTACATGAAAGGAGGAGTGGCAAAATCTGAAGACAACTGGTGGGGACCCGCCGGTCAAACCGGTCCTTGTGGGCCAAGCACCGAGATGTTTTATTGGGTGGGCGAAGGTGAGCCGCATGGCAACGTTGCTGAAAATCCAGAGGAATGGTTGGAAATTTGGAATGACGTGCTGATGCAATACAACAAGACTGAAAATGGAAACTTTGAGCCTCTATCACAAAAAAATGTCGACACAGGAATGGGGCTTGAGCGCACTGCAACCGTACTCCAAGGCAAAACATCGGTTTATGACACCGAACTCTTTGAGCCCATTTTGGAAAAAATTGGAGCTTTATCCCCATTCAGTTACGAAGAAAAAATGAGTTCTTATCGCGTGATTGCCGACCATCTGCGCACTGCCACCATGATGGCAGGCGATGGGGTCAAACCCAGCAATATAGGTCAAGGTTACGTGATGCGACGCCTGATTCGCCGCGCCATTCGACATGGGAGATTGATCGGCATTGAAAATGTCTTCACTCACACGATCGCCAAAAAAATCATCCACATCATGAGTGACACCTTCCCTGAACTCAAGCATGAAGAGGAGATCTTAAAAACCCTGTCTGATGAAGAAGAAAAATTCAGCAAAACCATCAACCAAGGACTCCGAGAATTTGAGAAATTATTGGCTGGATTCGAGCGAGCACTTGAAAATACCGGTCGAAAGATCACGGAGATTTCGGGCAAACAAGCCTTCAAACTCTACGACACCTATGGCTTCCCCATCGAGATGACTCAAGAATTGGCGAAAGAAAAAGGACTGACGGTGGATGTGAAGGGGTTTGAAGAGTCCTACAAAGCCCACAAAGAAAAATCCCGCTCACTTTCGGCTGGAGTGTTTAAGGGGGGGTTGCAAGATCACAGCTGGGAAACCACACGTTTACACACCGCCACGCATCTATTACATGCGGCGTTATTGAAGATTGTGGGTGGCCATGCCAAGCAACGGGGGTCTAACATTACGGCAGAACGATTGCGTTTTGACTTTCCTCATGCTGAAAAATTGACGGAGGAACAACGTGAACAAGTGGAAAAATATGTCAACGACGCCATCGCTTCGGATCACAAAGTGACCATGGAAATCCTCCCCTTTGAGGAGGCCAAAAAAAGAGAGGCCATCGGCTTATTTGAAGACAAGTATCAAGAAAAGGTAAAGGTCTACGACATGGGCCCGTGGTCGCTGGAGGTGTGCGGAGGACCTCATGTGGAGCACTTGGGACAACTCTCAACTTTCAAGATTAAAAAGGAGCAGTCGATTGGGGCAGGAATGCGACGGATTAAAGCGGTTTTGGTGGAGGGATAGAAATTTAAAGAAATAATATGTTTCAATTTTTTGAAGTTTCAGAAGTGCTTGAAACAACAAAAAAGGCACTTGATGAACTTAAGGCTGAGTTTAGAAGTCTTTTGGGGGTGAATTAAGCTTTCCTTGAAAAAATAATTACGTAATTAATTACGTAATTATTACAGACAACATCATTTTTTAATTAAAGTAAGCCCAATTTTAGAGGTACTTTGGAGAATGTGTTAGGCAGTTTGGTTTTTGTGGTGAAATTTTTCATAGGGGTCAGGTATACCTGACCCCTATGAAAAATCAAACTCCCCCCACCACAAAATCCACCACCCCCTCCACATCCACCTCCTCCACATACATCCGATACGCCTTGTGATAACGATCAAGGTATTTTTGACGTGCCATCTCCACTCCCCCCAGTAACTCCGCATCCCGCTCAATCCCCCGCTCCATTGCCGTTTCAAAGTCCGTTTTGATCAAAATCGTAAAATCCCAATGGGGCGCGTAAATGGGCTTGAGCAGAAAAGCCCCATCCACCAACAAAACAGAATTGGATGTGAGAGGAATGGGATCGGGATTGAGAGATTGATCATTGTCTAAATCGTGGACTTCAGGAATGTAGGAATACGGCTCCATTTGAGACAATTTGAGCACTTTTTCCACAAACGCCTGCTCATTGTAAGCATCTTCATAATACCCCTTCGCCGAATCCCGACCTTGGCGGTAGCGGTGGGCTTTAGGGTGATGGAAGTCGTCGATTTTGACGTGGACGGGTTGAAGGCAACATTCGCGAATGCCGCCTTCAACCTCAATCTCATTTTCGTTCAACAAAAATTCCGTGAACTCACGTGCAAAGGTCGTCTTCCCCGCACCCTGCATGCCCACAATGGCCACGCGAAGCGGAGCCTGTTTTTGGGCATTGAGGTAGAGGAGTTTTTGGTGGAGGTGAGGGAGGGGTTGATTGGTTTTCATGAGGTTGAAATCAAGGAGAGAGAGCGCTGGAGTCAATCCACAGAATTGCTCCAGCTTCTAGAATTTTAGCTCCCCCCTTTACCAAAGGGGACCAGGGGGATTTTCAATAGGTTTCCCAATAAACGATCTCATCAACCTTTTTTCTGGGAAGACGAGTTCGCTTCTCCCCCTCCGCATACCCCAACGCAATCATCAACCCCACCACCCGATCCTCGGGCATATTAATGAATTTCTCCAACTGATGCTGCGAAAAACCCATCATCGGGCAGGTTGCCAAACCCGCATTTTCCGCTGCAAACATAAAGGTCATTGCCGCCAACATGCTATTACGAAGCGCCATCTCGCGCCGCTTGTCTTCACTACGTTTTTTGGCAATGGAATTTCGATACGCCGGCACTTCTTCGGAGGTACAATAACCAAGCCTCACCCAATCCTCAAGTAATTGATCCACATTCCGCCCAATCTCCATATCCCCCACCACAACCACCACTGCACTAGCATTCTCAAGATGA
>JAUHXI010000071.1 GCA_030426875.1 bacterium | reverse complement strand
GCTTTAGAAATTGTTAAATGGAAATCCAAAACTAATGTTACTGATCAGCAAATGATTGAAGCGGTTGAAAACATGCTTCCTGATTTAAATGCAACAGAAGGTTTTTTGAGCCAATCCTTGCATAAAAATGAAAACGAAACATGGATCGATATCTATTATTGGGACAGCACTGAAAATGCCAATCTTTCAAATGTTCGAATGGCCGAAAAAGAATCATTAAAAAATTTACTTGAACTCATTGAGTTAGATTCAGTGAGCATGGAAATATTTGAAACCTTACAGGGCTCTACTTAATTTCAATTCAATACATTCAAGTTTGATTTGTAAAGAAACGCTCCCTTGCCTCGCATTTTGTGGGGGCCCCGTTTTAGCTGCGATAGGACCCTTTTTTGAAGGCGAGATTCGCGAATCTCGCCTTCACCGGAAGTTTAAATGTTAGAGATGAAAGGTAATGGTGTGAGTTATAAATTGAGAGAGATATGAAAATGAGATTTGTACTCCCCGCCTCTTTTTGCTATCCTTTTCACAGAAAAAATAAACACTAAAAAATGAAGAAATTCTTCTCAAAAGACGCTTCAAAAACCATTTCTTCAGCAACCTTATGGGCGGTGACTTTTTTTGCCATTTTTGGAATGGCCCTTTTAGCCTACGCAGTAACCTACCCCGACACTCAACCAGGCCCAGCCTCTGGCAATGTGGGAATGTTTGTAGGAGGAACTCTCAATACCTACACTGGAGGTCAAGTGAGTGGCTACCAAAATGTAAACAACCTCTGCTTGGCTGATTTTGATTACAGTCACGCCTGCACCGAGATGGAAATGATCAACACCTACAACCATGAACCCAGCGCTTTTAATGGGGACACCAGTACCTACTGGATAAACGTTGGATCACCTGGTAATGTGGCGACTGTCAGCAATGATTGCCGTGGCTGGACCTCATCTTCCTCAGCTCATCTTGGGTATGTGTGGAACCTGCAGTCAGGACAAAGCAACATGACACCTTGTGATTTGTCATGGCAATACGCCTGTTGTAAATAATGCTTGAAATCTTCCCCCATCTAAACAACCACTAAAAAAATAAAATAAAAAATGAAACTAAAACAACTTCCACTCTTAACCATTTCTGCCGTTGTCTTTTCACTTACCTCGTTTCATTCGGCTGAAGCTGGCTTAAGTGACCAATGCATGCCATCTGTACAGTGCGACAATCCCTCCTCAGATTATTATGGGAACAACAACGGAGAAATGAGTTGCCAGGCCAACATTGAAACCTTGGACGATTGCCCTATTCCTCCATTTGGGTACTTTTCTGCTTTTAGTTGTGAATATGGTTGTTATGTTCGCAGTCGCCCCGAATTTGAACTGTGTCCTGGCGGTGTCACAGCAGAGGGCAAGTGTCTAACTACTCTAGAAATTGTAAATGAGGAAAATCAAACTAAAATTTGGGATGGCATCCAACTCACCCCCCTTGGGGAGGGTGGTCAAGATGGCCAGTGGCAAACGGATGATGGCACCAATGTCTTTCGCACCTCAGGAAAGGTTGGCATTGGATTAAGCACATTCAGTAAGGACGAAGACCATGCCTTAGAAATAGCAGGGTCCATGAATTTTAATACAAATGGCCCCATTGCCTCACCCCTTTATGTGGACAACCGGCGTTTGATCACTCATTTTGAAGATGCAAACATAGCTGCATGGGGGGCTGATGCCCTCAAAAATTTCTTCCTTGTACCCGTTGGCATTGGAGTGGTCCCTGAAGACAACACCTTGTTTGCCTTAGAGCGATCAACCAGCTCATCTGAAGCGACCTTTAATATTTATAACCACGTTGAAAGCTCTGGTACAGGCAATAACTACGCTTCCTTTGATCATGCCGAAGCATCAAATGGTGAAGCTTATGCCACCGCTGGCATTGCAACAACTCAAAGCGAAGACGCGTATGGATTGCGGGGGGGAGGAATTGTATTGGGGGATAATAATCTAGCCACTGCCTATGGCGTTTATGGGTCAGCCAACAATCAATCCATGAACTGTGATGGCGCTTGTGACCGTGCCGTAGGTGTTTTTGGCACCACTCAAAGTAGCCCCAATGGTGCTGGGGTTTATGGGGAAAGTCGAGACACAGGAGTGTTAGCCATTGGCCTACCTGGTGGCGGTGATACAGCAGCCCTGCGAGTGGACAACCAAAATCCTAATAAAGTTGCAGCCACTTTTGAATGCGAAGGCACAGCTTGCACCTCGGCTCATTTTTTAGACGGTGATGAAGTCATACCAGGAGCCATTGGCTCTGGAATGGTGCTGATTGGTGCTCCAGAAGAACAACACTTGGCGTTTGACAATGACGAAATCGCATCCGCCAGTGGAAACCTAGGAAAAACCCTCTATTTGAACCCTGACAGTGGCACGGTTTCTTTAGTCGCCAATTTGAACAACCCAACACATAAATTCCAACTGCCCAATGTGAATACAGATTTGGGCGGACGGTCCATCTCAGCAGGCTGGGAGACCTATTCAGATGATCGGGTTAAATTCAATGAAACACCTCTGCTCAACGGCCTAGATTCTATTTTAGCCTTGGAAGCCAGTCGCTATGACCACTATGACGGTACCATAGAGGATGGCCACGTGAAATTAGGCGATGACTATGAGTCCACCATTGGCTTCATTGCCCAAGACGTTCACCAGGTGATTCCAGAAGCAGCCAATCGTCCTGAAGACGAGGCAAATCAATTGTGGTCTATCGATTATGACAAACTATCCCCTTTTATAGTGGTCGCCATCCAAGAACTTAAAACTGAGAAAGATGAAGAAATTGCTGCCCTTAAAGCTCAGGTCGAAATGCTCTCTAAACTCATCTGTACCGACCACCCACAGGCTGAAATCTGCCTTCAGTAATTCACCTCAGACACCTCTAAAAATCACTCATCATCACACTGGTTAGAAGTGGTGAGTGGTGAGGGATCAGTGATTAGCTTTCCCCACTCATTTTTTACTAGAGTTATAAATAGTTTTTACTCACCCCTGAACACTCACCCCTGACCTCTAATAGAGACTGGTTATGAGTGCGTAACATGAACTGACAATAAAATATAAGAAAAATAAATGACCTTCATCAAAAAATACATTGCCCCTGTCATGCTAGCAACTTTAATGTTAGGAGCATGCTCAAGTTCTGACTCACCGACGGAAGTGATTGAGCAAAATGAGGTCACACACCCCGAGCAGCCTCTTGAATCAACAGCCAGCACTGAGAATGAAGATGTGCTGCTGAACAATTCAGATGCTTCAACTACCCCCTCACTCCCGACGGTACCAGAACCTTCTTCAGACAACTCAGTGGAACTTGTAACCCAAGAAACCATTGACCCAGAATCACTGCTTTCTGGTGGGGAGTAAATGAATACTGCAACTTAATCCTTAGCCTCAAGAAAAATGACACTGTCTCGAAAAAAGAAGAATCACAAGCCGCTGAAAGTCATTTTTTTAGCATGGCTCATTTTTACCACTGCGTATTTTATCAAGACACAATATGACCATTGGACTGAAAACGTGTGGGACACTGCCTTCAAAAGGGGCGGGATCGTGGGAGCCGAAGAAGGTTACAATGTTGGCTATGACACGGCATTGACTCAGATTGTTCAACAATCACAAGAATGTGTTCCAATTCCCATCTCCACTGAACAACAATCGGTTCAACTGATCAATGTGGCCTGCTTGACTAATGCAAGCGAATCACCAACGGAGCTTTCTGTTGAAGAGACTATCCAATAAGCACCACTTAGCTTTTAAGAAGCTGCCTAAGGTCGGAGAAATCTCTTTTTTGAAATAAAATTTAGAATCATTGATTTTTTGTAAATTCTCTTTGACAGGCGGGGTTTGATTTGATAAACTCTCCCTGCTCGTAACCGATCACGAGTTACAAATCACACGTTACGCGCTGAAATTTCTGCCTGTAACTTGTCGTTTGCAACTCGTGATTAGCAATTATTAATTAGTAACTTTTATAAATTATGGCTGAAGGAACTTTTGACCGTAGCAAACCACATGTAAATGTAGGTACAATTGGTCATGTCGACCACGGTAAAACAACTCTAAGTGCTGCTATGACAAATGTTGCAGCCGCTGCATTTGGTGGAACCAACAAAGCTGTTGCGTTTGACCAAATTGATAACGCTCCTGAAGAGCGCGAACGTGGGATCACAATCGCTACCTCTCATCAAGAGTATGAAACTGATAAACGGCATTATGCTCATGTGGATTGTCCTGGGCATGCTGATTATGTTAAAAACATGATCACAGGTGCTGCTCAAATGGATGGTGCGATCTTGGTGGTTTCTGCCGCTGATGGTCCTATGCCACAAACGCGTGAACACATCCTGTTGGCTCGCCAAGTGAATGTTCCATACATCGTTGTGTTCTTGAACAAATGCGACATGGTGGACGATCCTGAACTCCTTGACCTTGTGGAAATGGAGGTTCGAGAACTTCTCACTAAATATGAATTCCCTGGTGATGACACTCCAATCATCCGTGGTTCTGCACTTAAAGCTCTTGAAGATCCAAGTGGTGAAGCAGCTAAGCCAGTGGTTGAATTGCTCAATAAATTGGATGAGTACATCCCTACTCCAGAACGTGCACTTGATAAGGACTTCATGATGCCTGTTGAAGACATCTTCTCCATTAAGGGTCGTGGTACAGTTGCCACCGGTCGTATTGACCAAGGGGTGATCAATGTGAATGATGAAGTTGAAATTGTTGGTCTCACCGAAACCAAAAAAGTTGTCGTGACTGGTGTTGAAATGTTCCGAAAACTACTTGATCGAGGTGAAGCTGGTGATAACGTAGGACTTCTCCTTCGTGGAATCGAACGTGATGACATTGAGCGTGGTCAAGTATTGGCTAAGCCTGGCTTCATCACTCCTCACACTGAATTCGAAGCTGAAATCTACGTGCTAAACAAAGAAGAAGGAGGACGTCACACTCCATTCTTTAAAGGCTACAAACCTCAATTCTATATTCGAACCACTGATGTGACTGGTGAAGTTCATCTTCCTGCCGGAACTGAAATGGTGATGCCTGGTGACAATATCAAACTTGATATCTCTCTTGGTAAGGCTATTGCTCTTGATGTTGGAACTCGCTTCGCGATCCGTGAAGGAGGTCGAACTGTTGGAGCTGGTGTTGTAACTGCTATTAAGAAATAGATCTTTTGTCCCGATGAGCTCTTTATCAGCTCATCGGGGTTGTAAGTTTTATTTCAGAGCAATCCGCTTGGCGGACCTCTCATACAATTCGATTAATTCCCCTATTCTCATGGCTGACAGTAAAAAAGCTAATACCCAACGCATTCGTATCACGCTCAAGGCGTTTGATCACACGATCATCGACAAAGCGGTTGAAACCATTATCAATACTGCTCAACGTACAGGGGCTATTATCGCTGGTCCAATCCCCCTTCCAACCAAGATTAAAAAATTCACGGTTCTTAAATCTACTTTCGTAGCTAAGGATTCTAGAGAGCAATTTGAAATGCGAATCCACAAACGCTTGATCGACTTGCGTGAAACCACTCCTGCCACCATCGAAGCCCTTACAAATCTTTCACTTCCAGCTGGTGTAGACATTGAGATCAAGATGCTGTAAAAAATTAAGGATTAACAATTAGCGATTAGCAAATAAGCTATTATCTGGCATAAACCATTCCCCCTTTAAAAAGTTTCACCTCCTAAATGTCTCTTTTTCGTTAACTTTTGGTTTGGCAAAAAGCTTATGACTTAACTCTTTTAGTTTATAAGCTAACGAGTGGTTTTCCAAAATCTGAAGAATTTGGCCTTAAATATCAAGTCAGAAGAGCATCAGTCTCAATTGTTTCAAACTTTACTGAAGGGTTTAAACGCTCTAGTTTTAAAGATAAGGTTCATTACTATAAAATGTCCAAAGGCTCAATAGAGGAAGTAAAGTGCCAAATGATGCTGTCTAGAGACTTAAATTATTTGAATAATAGAGATTATGAACAGAGTAGCACCCTAGAAAATGAAGTTGGACGATTACTCCATGGTTGGATAAAATCACAAAAAACCCACTTCCAATGCACTACTCGTTATTCGCTAATCTTAAGCTATGTCGAAAGAAATCCTCATCATCGGTGCCGGTCCAGCAGGACTTTCGACAGCTTATTATTTGCAACAAGCTGGGGTGGATTTTATGATGTTAGAAAAAGGAGATTCGCCGGGGTTTTCGTATTCTAAGATGCACGAAAGCCTTAAGCTTTTAACACCGGCGGTTTATTCTCATTTGCCGGGGAAAAAGTTGTCTAAAGATTTTTTTACCTATTATTCTCGGCAGCAGCTTTTAGATTATTATCAGAAGTATGCGAAACACTTTGCTTTTCCGTTACAATTGAATACTGAGGTTGTTTCGGTGGCGTTTAAGGATGGGGCTTACCATGTTAAAACAAGTGGAGGTGAGTTTGTGGCGCGAGCTGTGGTCGCGGCCAGTGGAGTTTTTTCGCATCCGGTGGAACCAGTATTGGAGGGGGAAGCTGGCATCCCTATAATGCATTCGTCGGCGTATTTTAATTCGGATTCTTTGGGAATTGCCAGAGGTAAGGGGAGGGTTTTGGTGGTGGGTGGGGGCAATACGGGGACGGAGATTGCGTTGGATCTGGCGGATGAGGGGTTTGAGGTGGGGGTTTCGACTCGGCGGGGGCTGAGGGTGTGGCCGCATCAAATTGTGGGTCTGGATGTGCATTTTTTAACGCGTCCGTTTGAGTATTTGAGTCGCCTGATTTGTCGTATGACTAAAAAACCGTTTGCACTTAAAAAAACACCGGTTTTGGGTCGTCGGATTTTATCGTATGTTCGGTCGAAAAAGATTGAGTTGTTTCCTCGGTTGGTGGGGGTGGAGGGGAATGTGGCACGGTTTGATTCTGGAGAAAAGAAAGAGTTTGACGCGGTGATTTTGGCGACGGGTTACGCGTTTAAAACACCCTTTTTTAAAGACATTCCCAAGGAAGCTGAGGGGGGTCTTTTTTATGTGGGGAAGCCGGGTCAAATGGGGTTGGATTCGGCTTTTTTGAGGGGGGTTG